>JAZSGQ010000014.1:0-7908 GCA_045532805.1 Eubacteriales bacterium | reverse complement strand
CCCGAGTGGTGTAGGTTTATCAGCCCCGATCACACCGACGTACTGACTGCCACCCCGATGGCGCTCACAGACAAAAACCTGTATGCCTACTGTGACAATAACCCCATTATGCGCGCCGATGGCGACGGGGAGTTTTGGCATATTTTGATTGGTGGCGCTGTCGGAGCAGTAGCAGGCGGTATATCAAGCATTGTTGGGCAAGCTGTCAGCGGCCAAAAAATTAACTGGGCTGAGGTCGGAATTTCGGCCGCTGCAGGGGCATTAACGGGCGCAATTACAGCAGCTTGTCCCAGCATGGGCGCTGTTGCTACGGGCGTCGTCAACGGTATCGTTAGTGCAGGTGCGCATGCGGCGACCGAGCTTGTCAACGGAAGAACACCAACTCTTGAAGGAACATTGGCTGCAGGCATTGTAAGCGGAGTTCTTGCCGGCGGAGCAAAGGCGATAAGCAATGCTATTGCAAGTGGAAAACTTGAAATAGGGAAAATCAAAGGCGGCAGGGCTTCTACAGGATACCCAGGAATAAGATATAAGACCAATGCTGGCCCTGCATATTCGGTTGAGTTACATGGCAGCCATAATGGACACACGCCACACATTCAAGTCAATAAATGGTTGTACCAATACAAAGGATACGAAGGACAGCCGTATAGATTTAGATCATGGCACTATGAATTTTTTAAGCCATGGAAGGGAGTGTACTAATGTTAAATATCTATTCGTTTAATGATGGTGAAATTTTAGTTGATGCTCCCGGCGATTCTAACATCAACAGGATAAAAAACGATCTCGTGTGGGATATCAACGATTTCTTAATGTCCCAATTTGATTTGTATATGTTTTTTGTGTGCAATCAACCATCCAACTCGGCTGTTTGCATACCCGTCTCACAATTTCCCCGAAAATATGTATTGTTTCAGAAACTGGATAATATGTTTTTCCAACGAACTGTTTTGAGCGACGATGAAATTAGTTATTACAGGGAAATAATGGATCCATTTAAAAAAATGAACGACGATGTTTTTAGAGAAACGTGTTGTATAGAAAATGTTGATGTAGAATACGTGGCAGTTGAAGACATCAATCATTTGAGCCATCTTAATACTATGCATAGGTCTATAGTACCCTTGAGCCGTAAAATCGCCTTGATGTTTCCCATATACATTTCGTTGTTTGGATCAAAAGAAATGCGAATCTTAATCAATCGAAGCGACCTGCTGAAGCCGATCAAAGATATTGTTGCCAAGCATTGTGTGCAAACGTAGGGGGAAAAGGCACAGTGGCACAGTGGCACAGGGGCACAGGGGATGGCACAAATAGCACAGGGGACGGTTCTGGATGGCACAGGGGACGGTTCTGTGTGTTAACAAGCGACAGCAGACATGGTAAAATTATTTTGAGGTGAGAATATGCCACGCCAAGCAAGAAAAGAAAGTGAAAGCGGAATTTGCCATATCTTTACGACAAATAAGTAGATTGACAGATATTTCTCTTTCGATTGTCAGAAACGCATAATGGCACACAGAACCGTCCCCTGTGCTACTGTTGACGAGATTGTGGATACCGGCATACAAACAGTTGCGTCTAATTTTATAGGATTCGTGTCTGACGGCAGTATCAACGCCTTACGAAAACTGTGGTGAGAAAAATGAAGCAAAAAAGAAAAAAATATAAAGAGTGGCCCTTTTGGCGCTTGTTGAAATGGACGATGTACATCGTTCTTGTGGGTGTGCTTTTATCCATCAACGTATTGTGCAGGCCTCGTCCCGTTTTTGCAACAGAGGAAAATTCTTCTTTTGATAGCGGTGTGTGTGTTTCGATTGATATAGAAAACATACTTGGTGGTGGTGCGAAATATGGCGCATCTTATGTTGTTATCACATTGGATAATGGAAATAAATACCATCAAAATAACAGCGCCAATGCTCCCAAGGGATGGAGTGTTTCCACCTTGCGGGAGGAATGTTTGGGGAAAGAAGTTTCACTATGGTATACACCGCCCAAGAAATTTGATGCCGATTATATCGTGGCGCTCTCGGGACCTGAAAGAACGTATTTCACAATGGAGGAGACCAATGCAATTTCCCGAACCACCTATATCGGACTCGGCATTAGTTATGCTGTGATCAGCATGCTTTTCATAGCGCTTGCGCTGCTTTTGGATATGCCGAAAATCAAACGATATTTTTACGACAAAAGAAAAAAGCGCGCAAGGGAAAAGCGAAAAAGGGAAAGAGAAGAAAGATTGTAAAGTAAAACGCCTGTGCACTTTTGTGCACAGGCGCGCAGATCGCATGGAAGAAGATCTGCGGCTACTCCTACGACGATTATTTTGAAGGATTGGAATAAGCGCGCAACGAAAAACCCACCGCCTTAACAAAGGCGGTGGGTTTTTCGTTTAATTCAGCAGTGCGCGGTCGCTTGTGAATTCGCCGCCACTGGCCTTGGCGAACATCGCAAGCAGATCTTCCACGGTGAGTTTCTTTTTTTCCTCACCGCGCACGTCGATGATGATACGGCCCTCGTGCATCATGATGAGTCGGTTGCCGTGGGCGATCGCGTCCTTCATATTGTGCGTGATCATGACCGTGGTCAGTTTATCCTTTTCCACGATGCGATCCGTGAGTTCCAGCACCTTGGCGGCGGTCTTGGGGTCCAGTGCCGCAGTGTGCTCGTCCAAGAGCAAGAGCTTGGGGCTCTTGAGCGTGGCCATCAGCAGTGTGAGTGCCTGGCGTTGACCGCCCGAGAGGAGACCTACTTTGGCGGTCATACGGCTTTCCAGGCCCAGATCCAGCGAGGTGAGCAGTTCACGGTACATCTCGCGCTCGGCGCGTGTGATGCGCCAGCGCAGGCTTCTGCGCTTACCGCGGCGAAGGGCGAGAGCGAGGTTTTCCTCAATCTCCATATCGGCGGCCGGGCCCATCATCGGGTCCTGGAACACGCGTCCCAGATATTTGGCACGCTTGTATTCGGGCTCGTGCGTGACGTCCACGCCGTCGATCACAACGTGGCCGCAGTCTAAGGCCCACACACCCGCGATTGCGTTGAGCAGGGTGGATTTTCCCGCACCGTTACCGCCGATAACGGTGACAAAGTCACCGTCCTCGAGCACGAGGTCAACGCCCTTGAGGGCGACCTTTTCATTGATGGTGCCGGGGAAGAAGGTTTTGGTTACCTGTTTGAGTTCAAGCATTTTTCACGGCCTCCTTCTTGTGAGGTTTGGAAAAATACTTCTTTTTCCAATAAGGGACAGCAAGGAAGATCGCTACGACGATGGCAGAGAGCATCTTGAGCAGATCGGTGTCAAGACCGAGGAACACGACGGTCTGATACACGAAGTAGTAGATGATGCCGCCCACGACCACACCGAGCAAGCGGAAGGCGTAGGTGATGCCGATCTTTTTGACGAAGTTACTGTTCGACAGGGGCGAGAAGACTGCCTCGCCGATGATCACGGCCGCAAGACCGATCACGATCGCGCCGCGTCCCATGTTGATATCAGAGAAGCCCTGATACTGGGAGAGCAGTGCGCCCGACAGTGCCACCACGGCGTTGGAGATCGCAAGGCCTAAGACCTTGATCCACTGCACGTTGATGCCCTGGGCACGGCTCATGCTTTGGTTACAGCCCGTGGAACGGAGCGAAGCGCCCACCTCGGTACCGAGGAAGCAGTAAAGCAGTGCGATCACACACACCGTAAAGCCCGCCAGAATCAGCAGTGCCTGCGGTACGCGCAACGCAGAGATCAGCACGGGGAAGGAGCGAGAGGGCATTGCCACGTTCGCCTGTCCCATGATCTTGAGGTTCACAGACCACAGAATAAGTTGTGTGAGAATGCCCGCGAGAATGGCGGGAATGCCCATGAGTGTGTGGAACACGCCCGTTGCAAAGCCACACAGTGCGCCTGCGATGATCGCACAGAGCATCGCAAGCCACACGTTGTAGCCGTTTGTGACCATGATCGCGCAGATCGCGGCGCCCGTGCAGATCGAACCGTCTACCGTGAGGTCCGCAAAATCGAGAATTTTATAGGTGAAGTACACGCCGATCGCCATAATGCCCCAGATGATACCCTGGGCGGCGGCACCCGGCAGTGCGCCAAGCCAATTCAGTAGCATAATGATTCCTTACTTATTGATATTTTCGAAACTTATCCGATCGCAGTGTAGCCCTCGGGAGCGGCGCCCAACTGGAGCTCTTCCCATCTTGCGGCGTTGTACTGCTTCTTGATGGTAGCGGCGGGTACGGACTGTACAGCCATTTCGCCGACCTTGGCCTCACCCTTGAGGATCTTCACGGCCATCTCGCCCGTGATCTTGCCAAGCTCGTAGTAGTCGATGGAGAGGGTGGCAACACCACACTTGGCGCAGGTACCCGACTCGCCCGCAACAAGAGGATCGTTGCCGATGTTGGCCTTGATGGTCTCGCCAAAGGCGGCCGCGGTGTTATCGGTGGGAACGTAGATCACATCTGCAAAAGCAGCGGCGCCCTGGGAAACGGGGCCGACGTCAGCGGAGTTGGTGAAGGCGAAGGCCTTGATGTTCTCGGCGGTGTAGCCAAGTTTGACGAGTTCGTCCTTGATCACGTTGGCCTGGTACAGGGAGTTGGGCTCGCCGGAGCAGTAAAGCAGAGCGACCTTCTGGGACTCGGGGAAGAGTTCCTTGATCATAGCGGCCTGTTGATCCAGAGGAGCGAGGTCGGTGGTGCCCGAAACGTTGCCGCCGATGGCGCCGCCGTTGAAGGTCATGTTCAGAGCCGTGCCGTAGTCGGTGATGGAGGTACCGAGCACAGGAATGGTCTCGGTGGCGTTGTAGGCCGCCTGCAGTGCGGCGGTCGCGTTGCCGAGGATCAGGTCAACTTTCTTGTTGACAAGGTCGTTGGCAATGGTGTTACAGGTGTCGGAGTCGCCCTGGGCGTTGCCCTCTTCAAAGGTGACGTTTTCGCCGAACTCGGCAATCAGCACGTCCTTGAAGCCTTTGGTTGCGGCGTCCAGTGCGGAGTGCTGGATCAACTGAATGATGCCGACGGTGTACTTGCCGTCGTCCTTGTTACAGGAGGCGAAGGAGAGCGAGAGGGTGGCAAGCAGTGCGCATGCCAAAACGATGGAGAGAATCTTCTTGGTGAGTTTCATGATATGAAGCCCCTTTCTTTGATTTAATCCAAAACGCGAGCGATGGCTGAAAACAAAAATGTCCTCGCAAAACTACGAGGACGACGCAAATCGTGTTACCACCTTGTATTTACCTTTGGCTCGCGCCGAAAGGCCTTATCGAGTGCCAAACAACACCCTGCGATATAACGGTCGCACCCGTCAGACTCTACCTCCCGACGTGCGGGGCTCAAATCTGCGGCTCACGGAGTGAATTCGGGAAAAGTGGCCCACTGTCTTACACCAACCGACAGCTCTCTGCGGGCGCCGCTTACTTCCTTACGGTTCCGGTCACTGCTTTTGTTTCGGATCATGCGTATATTGTAAACCTCTTGTGTCACTTTGTCAAGGGGTTTTTGAAAAAAATTATAAAAAATTAAAAAAATGCGAAAAAAGAGGGGCTGAAACCCCTCTTTTATTCATTTATGCAGTTTTTATGCGCTTCTGTATTCATCTGCCAGGGCGCGGAAGGCAGGGAGTGCGCGCTCGATGCGGGATCTGTCCACGCAATAAGCGATGCGCACGTAGCCCGTGACGCCAAAGTCATCACAGGGCACGAACAAAAGCTCGTGCGCACGTGCTCGCTCGCAGAAGGCATTGGCATCTTCCTCGAGTGATTTTACCATTAAATAGAATGCACCGTCAGGTCTCACGCATTCAAAGCCGTAATCGGTGAGTGCCGCGAACAAGAGGTCGCGGTTTTCCTTATAGGGAGTGACGTCCACGGTCACGTCGACGATGCGCCGTATCAGATGCTGAAAAATACTGGGCGCACAGATGTAGCCGAGCGCGCGGCCCGCACCGTGTACAGCACGGTAGACCTGTTCGGCGTCGTGCATGGTGGGACTCACTGCGATATAGCCGATGCGTGCACCCGGGAGCGAGAGCGACTTGGAGTAGGAATAGCACACGATCGTGTCCGGGTAGTAGCACGTAGGATAGGGTACGGTCACGTCGCCGTACACGAGTTCACGGTAGGGCTCGTCCGCGATCAAGTAGATCGTGTGGCCGTACTCGGTCGAGCGTTTTTCCAACAGGGAAGCCAGTGCGCGCAACGTCTCCTCGGTGTAGACGGCACCGCTGGGGTTGTTGGGAGAATTGATCAGCACGGCCTTGGTGTGCGGTGTGATGCGGCGTGCGAGGTCCTCTATATCGATCTGGAAGGTTTTTTCCATGGGGGTGGAAATGACAAAGCGCGCACCCGCATTCTCCACGTACACGCGATATTCGGTAAAGAAGGGTGCGATTGTCACGCACTCGTCGCCTTCGTGGCAGAGCGCGCGGAGCGTGATGGACAGCGAGGCCGCCGCGCCGCAGGTGATATAGATGAGGTCGGGCGTGATCGGCACGCCGTAGGTATTCTTGATATGCTCGGCCAAGGCGGCGCGCACGTTGGCGTCACCCTGCGCGGAGGTGTAACTGTGCAGGGCGGTGGGATCGCCCTCGGCGATCAGTTCGGCAAGGGTATCGGTCACGATCTTGGGCGGTTTGACGCTCGGATTGCCGATGCTGAAGTCAAACACGTTCTCGGCGCCGATCTCGGCGGCGCGGCGGTGGCTGTACTCTGCGATCTCGCGGATCACGGAGCGATGACTGCCAAGATGGTACATTTGTTCGTTGTATTGCATGGGGATCACCTCGTTTGTGGAATAGTTACATTATAAACAAGTGCGGGGTTTTTGTCAAACCCTTTCCTGAAAATACCGAAAATAATTTTACAAAAACTATTGACAAGGCGTGCGGGAGCGTGCTATACTGTAACAAACCGTTGATGCGGAGATAACGTCAGGCAAGACTGCACAGAGAGCCCGCGATGCTGAGAATCGGGCGAGAACCTACTTGACAAATGGACCGCGGAGGGCGCAGTCAAAGGCGCGAGCCGAGTATTCTGCGACGTGTGACATACGTCAGTTGTCGGGGTATGGACGTACCCAAAAGTGCACGGCAAAGCCGTGAATCAAGGTGGCACCGCGGACCAAGTTCGCCCTTGAGGAGATAGATGTTTTCTGTCTTCGCAAGGGTATTTTGTTTTTTCAGGGAGGAAAAATGTGATGAAGTACAATGGCATCGAATTTGATACGTATTTGAAGCAGTATCCTGACAGGAACGGTTATTTCGGCAAGTACGGCGGCTCGTTCGTGAGTCCCGAGTTGCAACAGGCGATGAACGAGATCACCGACGCGTATTTTACGATCTGTAAATCCAGCGAGTTCGTGGGTGAGTTGCGCCGCATTCGCCGCGAGTTTCAGGGACGCCCCACGCCTATTTCGCATTTGAAGCGTCTTTCCAACAAACTCGGCAACGTGCAGTTGTACGTCAAGCGCGAGGACCTCAACCACACGGGTGCGCACAAGCTCAATCACTGTATGGGTGAGGCACTGCTTGCTAAATATATGGGCAAGAAAAAGGTGATCGCCGAAACGGGTGCGGGTCAGCACGGTGTGGCACTGGCCACGGCCGCCGCTTACTTTGGTCTGGAATGCGACATTTACATGGGCAGTGTGGATATCGAAAAGCAAGCCCCCAACGTGGCACGCATGAAGATCCTGGGCGCCAACGTCGTGGAGGTCAAGCACGGCCTTGCCACGCTCAAGGAGGCCGTGGATGCGGCGTTTGACGCATATTGCAGAGAATACAAGGACGCCATTTACTGCATCGGCTCCGTGGTGGGACCGCACCCCTTCCCGTTGATGGTGCGCGATTTCCAGTGCGTTGTGGGCATTGAGGCAAGGGAGCAGTTCCTGGGGCTGACGGGTGAA
>JAZSGQ010000015.1:0-11612 GCA_045532805.1 Eubacteriales bacterium | reverse complement strand
AACGGTGTGCTGGCTGTGGCAGCTGCCAACAAGAGCGAGTATTACATACTGATCCAGAACTACGCCAACCTTACCGTTGAAGATATGGTGCTGGACGGCACGAACCTTGACAAATGGTCTGCTACCGACGGCGATTCCTATGTTCTTTCCAACAACAGCGGCAAGGTCATGGTGCAGGGCGCAACCTCGATCATTGCCAATGACGAGGGCAATCTCGCATTCGCATTTGGCGCGTGCAAGTTCCAAAGTTACGAGGCTCCCGTTGTAACTATCAACACCACAGGCGAGATCCTTGGTGCCTTCGAGGTTTCCGAGGGTCTGGAGAGCAATCTCACGATCGTGGGCGGCACGTTCAGCGATTATGACAACGCGCTTGCATTTGCTGCCGACGGCGCTACGATCACCAAGGCTGAATAAGCAGAACAACTAAGATTCCCTTGCATCAATTGATGCGAGGGAATAAAAAAAGGCTCACACGACACGTGTGAGCCTTTTTATTTTGATCAGAGCACGCGAATGCGTGAAAGGAGCGTGAGGCCCGTGGCGGCGACTGCGGCCTCGGCCTCGGCCTCGGTCATGGCATCACCGATCACGGCGATGCGGTCGGCAACCGTTACGGTGCGTGCGTCGCCAAATACGGCGGCAAGGCGTTCTGCGGCGCCGTTTTCATTGACAAAGGAGAAGCAGGAACGGCAGACGTAAGCCGAGAAATCAGCGTAATCCGCATCGGTTGCTACCGTGAACTTGGGGCTTCTCACCTCGGTGTCGCGGTGCGCCACCACGTCGATCACGTCGGCCACCACGGCGCTGGCGGTGGGGAGTTTGCCCGCACCCTTGCCGTAGAACATCACCTCACCCACCATATTGGCGTTCACGAGGATTCCGTTAAACACGTCGCAAACGCCCGAGAGGGGATTGGACGTAGGGATCATTCGGGGCGAGACCATCGCAAGCACACGGCCCCCCACCGTTTCGGTGTGACCGATGAGTTTGACGGAGCACCCGAAGGCCTTGGCGGTCTCCGCGTCCTCGGCGGTGATGCGCGTGATGCCCTCGCAGTGGATCTTGTCGGGGGAGAGAAGCGTGCCGAAGGAGAGTGCTGCAAGAATGACGATCTTGCGTGCGGCGTCAAGTCCCTCCACGTCGGCGGCGGGATTGGCCTCGGCATAGCCCTTTTTCTGTGCGTCACGCAGGGCATCCTCGTACGCAGTGCCGTTCTCCAGCATCTGTGTGAGAATGTAGTTGGTCGTGCCGTTCAGAATGCCGTTGATGTCGCAGATCGCGTTGGAGGCGAGATCGTTGACAAGCGGGCGAATGATCGGAATACCGCCACCCACGCTCGCCTCGAAGAGATAGCGCGCGCCGTTTGCAGCCGCGAGGTCCAGAAGTTCCGCACCGAAGCGCGCCACGACCTCTTTGTTGGAGGTGACTACGCTCTTGCCTGCCTCAAGGCAGGCCTTGGTGAAATCGTATGCGGGGTGAGAGCCGCCCATCATTTCGGCAACGACGGTGATCTCGGGATCGTTCAGGATCTCGTTAAAATCGTGCGTGATCAGGTGACCGAAGGGGCTGTCGGGGAAGTCGCGCAGATCCAGAATGCGCTTGACGGCCACGGCAGTGCCCAGTTTCTTTTCGATAATGGCACGGTTGTCGGCAAGTACCTCGGCAGCACCACTGCCGACGACACCGAAACCGAGAAGGGCTACGTTTATCATAGAAATCTATCCTTTCGCGTTGTCGATATTCTCCATTATACCATAGAATCGGCCGAAATGCAAATATAGTATTGAAAAAAATATAAAAATATGATAAAATGATGACAGTTTGGAAGAAAAGGAGTGACAAAAGATGAGTTCTGCAATCGGTAGTATGAAAAACGTGAAAATTTTTGTCCTGTATCTGATGCAAAACGTGGGGCGTCCGCTCAGTTTCGTGACGCTCAACGATATCGTGATGCAGACCGACTATATTATGTATCTGGACTTTGCCGAGGCCTTCCACAAAATGCTCGATGACGGGCTGATCTCGGCCGAAGGAGAGGAGGCGGGGGACACCGCCTACGTCATCACGGCGCGCGGTCGTATGGTGGCAGAGTCGCTTTCCAGTGATATCCTTTCCTCGATCTTGGAAAAAAGTCTGGCCGCCGCACTGCGGTATCTGGATTTCAAAAAGCGCGGCGTGGAGTGCAAATGCGATTACGCGCGCCGTCCCGACGGGCAGTTCGATTTCTCCTGCTCGCTGATCGAGCGCGGTGACGTGATTTTTTCCACCACGCTGGTGCTGGACGCCAAGGATCGCGCCGAGCGGCTCAAGGCAAACTTCCACGATCGCCCCGAGGTGATCTATCGCGGCGTGCTGGCGCTCTTGTCGGGAAATATGAATTTCCTGCTGAACGACTGATTTAATTTGTGAACGATTTGTAAACTTTATGGCGTTTTGGTAAAAACTCCACCCGTTTCGCGTCCAAATTTCGTTCATAATGCAGAAATAAAAATACAATTCTATTGACAAATTGTTAAATTATGATATAATATTGTTAACTGCGAGAGTTCCGCAGTTCTGTGAGGTATCATGGAAAACCGAATGAACAACAAACGCGAACTCTTGCGCGAGCGCATTTTGCGCGTGCGCGAGGGAGATCAGACTGCCTTTGGTGAGTTGCTGGAGGAATACATGCCGCTCATTCACGCGCAGGTGACGTGCCACGGTGCAGAACTGGGCGAATATGACAGAGAGGATCTCCGTCAGATCGCGTCGGTCGCACTGTACCGCGCGGCGATCGCCTTTGATCTTGCGCAGTGCGAGGTGGAGTTCGGTCTGTATGCCAAGATCTGCATTTCCAACGCGCTCGTGTCCCAGTTGCGCTTACAGCGCCGCCGCGTGCCCGAGGTGTCGGTGGAACTCGTTTCTCCCTTGGAGGAGAGTGACGAGGATCCCGCCCGTCGCGTGATGGAGGAGGAGGCCTATACCGCACTGTACGATCGCATTCGCGCACTGCTCTCGGGTTACGAGAACCGTGTGTGGAGTCTGTTCGTGGCAGGGCGTTCGGCCAAGGAGATCGCGGCACTGCTGCACAAGGATACCCATTCCGTTGAAAACGCCGTTTACCGTATTCGTCAGAAGTTGCGTGCAGCACTTGGCGGCGACGGTCAGCGGAGTTGATATATGCCCCGATAGCTTAATCCAGAGCGTTGAAGATTCTCAAAGGTGTCGGTCGAAGTCCGTCTGGGGGTAAAAACCATCTATCTGCAAAGAGAGGAACAAACAATGAACGAAGAAGTAACCATGGTTGGCGCAACCGACGAAGTCTTTGAGGACAAGACGCTTGTATGCAAAGAGTGCGGTAAGGAATTCGTATTCACCGCAGGCGAGCAGCAGTTCTACAAGGAAAAGGGCTTTTTGAACGAGCCCAAGAGCTGCAAGCCCTGCCGCGACGCAAAGAAGAATGCGACGAGAGCCCCCAGAGAGTACTTTATCACCACCTGCGCAGAGTGCGGCGGTGAGGCAAAGGTAACTTTCCAGCCCTCCAGCGACAGACCTGTTTACTGCAGCGCTTGCTTTGAGGCAAGAAAGAACGCACAGTAATAGTGCGAATAGAAAAGACCGCCCGTGGGCGGTCTTTTCTGTTTTTCTTGTATTTTGGCGCGAAGTATGGTAGACTATATAATAAGAGACGATATAAAAGAAGGGAGGTGCGCAGATGGTTTTTCATATATCGGGCGAGGACAACGGAAAACTGTTGCGCACTTTTTTGCGCGAGAGGAACGTCTCTGCCGCGTTGCTTGCAAAATTGAAGCGGCGTGAGGACGGGATCCTGCTTGACGGCGTACCAGTGACGGTGCGCGCGGTCTTGCGAGAAGGAAGCGTGCTGGAATTGGCAGTGGAGGACCGCGAGGCGCCGCCGCGCGTCGTGCCGCGCGAACTTCCCGTGGAGGTGTTGTGCAAAACGGCGGAATACGCCGTGCTCAATAAGTGTGCCGATATGCCCACGCACCCCTCGCACGGACATTTTGAGGATACGCTGGCCAACGCGCTTGCGTTTCATTTCTCCACACCGCTTTCGCCGTTTCGCCCGCGTTTTATCAACCGCTTGGATCGCAATACAACGGGGGCAGTGCTTGTTGCGATGCACGCGCTTTCCGCCGCAGTGCTCTCACGTGCGATGGCGGCGGGGGAGATCAAAAAGACGTATCTTGCCCTGGTGCACGGTCGCCTTGCACAGCCCAAAAGGATTTGCACGGGGATCCGCCGCCGTGAGGAAAGCATCATATACCGTGAGGTGTGTGGCGCCGATGAGGGCGAATTTGCTGAAACACTGGCAGAGCCGCTTTTTGCCACGGAGGATATGACACTGGTGCGTCTTGTGCCCCGCACGGGACGCACGCATCAACTTCGCGTCCACATGGCCTACATAGGGCATCCGCTCCTGGGTGACGATCTGTACGGCGTGAAAGACGGCTTTCCCCGTCACGCCTTGCATGCCGCCGTGCTTTCGTTCCCCGATCCCGTGAGCGGTGCGACTGTGACGGTGCGCGCACCGTTGCCGCAGGATCTCTGCGATGCGATCACAAAGATGGGAAGGGAGGCGATGGAGCGTGCCTTGGCTGAAACCGAATCCTGACGGCAAGCGCTTGCCGCGCGTGTGCCTTGTGCTTTACGGCGTGGGAGCGTTCTCGCTTTTGTTGCTCCTTATCGCCTGTATCTGGACCGATTTTGCCGACGCCTTCAACGGCACGGTGGGTGCGTTTTTCCGCGCACTGATGGCGCATCTGACCTCGCTTTTTCCTTTCTCCTTGGCGGAATTGCTCCTTTGGTGCTTGCCCGTTTTGGTGGTGGTACTGATCGTGATCGCGTACCGACACTATTGTGACACCTGGCACGACGTATGGGTGTATCTCGGGATTCTCTTGTCGGCGGCCTCGGTGCTTCTTTCCGTTTTCGTATGCAGTCTCGGAATCGGTCACCGCACGCACGCACTTGACGAGCGGCTTTCGCTCCCCTCGGTAGAAGTGACAGTCGATACCCTCGCGGATACGGCGCGGCAACTGATCGAGGAACTGAACGCACAGGTGCCTGGTATCACGTACGGCGAGGACGGCTTTTCCGTGATGCCGTATGATGTGGGTGAGATGAATGAAAAATTGCTCACCGCATTCGAGCCGATCTGTGAGCGCTACGACTTCATACAGCGCCTGAATAGCCGCATAAAACCCGTGATGGCGAGCCGCCTGATGTCCTACACACACATTACGGGCGTGTATTCCTTCTACACGGGTGAGGCGAATCTCAACGTGTATTTTCCCGACTATACGCTCCCGTTCACCGCGGCACACGAACTGTCGCATCAGCGGGGGATCGCAAGGGAGAACGAGGCGAATTTCATCGCCTTTCTGGTCACGAAATCAGCAGACGATGCGTATATTCGCTACTCCGGCTCGCTCAATATGCTCGAATACGTGGCGAATGCACTCTACCGCACCGATGCCGAGGTCTACCGCGAGGTGATGGCGGCGCTCGCCCCCGAGGTGAAAGGGGAACTCCGTGCGTACGCCGACTTCTTCACGCAATTCAAGGATTCGGCTATGGCCGACGTATCAGACGCCGTGAACGACACCTACCTCAAACTCAACGGCAACGAGGCGGGCACGGCAAGTTACGGCCTTGTGGTAGAACTGGCGGTGGCGTATTATCACACGTAGCCGTGCGGCTAAACAAGCCCCGATGCGGACGGCATCGGGGCCTTTTGCATATACTGCTCCAGAAGGTATTTTTTCTGGGGGTGCTTTATGAATCGAGTGATCGTCAGCGGTGGCAAGCGACTTTCGGGAGAGATCTGCGTGGGGGGCAGTAAAAATGCGGCGTTGCCGCTCCTGTTCGGCGGCATTCTGACGGGCGAGGAGTGCGTGTTTCAAAATCTGCCGCGCGTGAGCGACGTCTTGCGCACGTTGGAGATCCTGAGGAGCATGGGTGCACGCATTCTGTTCTATGCCAACCGTGACGTCAGCGTGGATTACGCTACGGTGCGCCCCGTTCTGCCGCCTGCGGCGCTGACTTCGTCCATACGCGGGTCTACCTATCTCCTTGGCGCGATGCTCGGGCGGTTCGGCGAGGCGCGCCTTGGCGGGGCGGGTGGGTGCGACTTCGGTTGCCGCCCCATCGATCAGCACCTGGCGGGCTTTGTGCGCCTGGGTGCCACGGTGAGACAGGAGGACACCCTGTGTGTTGTCGCAAAAGAGGGGCTTGTCGGTACGGACATCACGTTGGCAATGCCCTCTGTCGGCGCGACGGCCAACCTCTTGCTCGCCGCCGCAACCGCGAGTGGGACCACGGTGATCCGCAACGCCGCCGCCGAGCCGCACGTGGCGGCACTGGCAGAGTTTTTGATGGCGGCAGGTGCGAGGATAGAGGGAATTGGCACGGGAACGGTGCGCGTTTTCGGGGTTTCCCGATTGCGTGGGGTCACCCACCGCATCATTCCCGATATGATCGAGGCGGGCACGTATCTTTGCGCGGGTATGGCTTGTTACGGCCCCGTTTGCGTGCGTGACGTGGTACCCGCACATCTCGGTGCTCTGCTCCACGTATTGCGCAAAATGGGGGCAGAGGTGACGTGTGGTACGGATCACGTCACGGTGTCCTCACCCGCAGTATACCGCAATACGGTGGTGCAAACAGGCCCCTATCCCGCCTTTCCCACCGATCTGCACCCGCAACTGACCGCGCTGTTCAGCATTGGCAACAGAGCACGTGGCAGAGGTGTGATGCGCGAGCGGATCTGGGCCTCGCGCTTCCGATACGTAGAGGGCTTGCGGCAACTGGGTGCACAGATCGAGGTGTGCGGAGATACCGCCACCGTGCACCCCGCCCTACTGCACGGCGCTCGCGTGGCTTCGCCCGATCTGCGCGGCGGCGCGGCACTGTTGCTTGCGGCACTGGCCGTGCAGGGTGACACGGAGATCACGAACGCGGTGACGATCGGTCGCGGCTATGAGCATCTGGGGGAAAAACTCCGCGCCTTGGGCGCACGCGTCAAGGTGTATTGAAGATCCTTTGTTGACGGGGCGTCGGGGACGTCACCCCCTACGTTTCGCAAAAAGAGCCGATGCATACCGTGCATCGGCTCTTTTTGTTATTCGCCCTCGGACGGGGTGGGTTTTTCGCACGTTTCAAAGTGCACCGCCCCCTCTTTTTCGGTGGCGATCACGGTGTCACCCGCGCGGAAACGTCCTTCCAGCATAGCGCCCGAGAAGGTGTCTTCCACGAGTCGCACGATGGCGCGACGCAAGGGACGTGCGCCGTACACGGCGTCAAAGCCCTCCTTGGCGACCAGCGCCGCGACCGAATCCTCGAACGTGATGGCGATGCCGAGCGCTTCGATGCGCTTTTTGACCTCGCCGAGCAGGAGCGTTGCGATACTGCGAATGTTCTCTTCGTTCAGACGGTTGAAGATGATGATATCGTCAATGCGGTTGAGAAACTCGGGGCGGAAGGTGGCTTTCAGTGCGTCCATCACCTTTTGTTTGGCCGCACCCTCTCCCGTATCGACAGCACTCTGTGTGAAGCCGAGTGTGCCCTTGACGGGTCCCGTGAGCGCGGAAGCCCCCACATTGGAGGTCAGGATCAGAATGGTGTTCTTGAAGTCCACTTTGCGTCCCTGCGAATCGGTGAGAACGCCGTCCTCCAACACCTGCAAGAGGATATTGAACACGTCGGGGTGCGCCTTTTCGATCTCGTCGAAGAGCACCACGGAGTAGGGCTTGCGGCGGATCTTTTCGGTCAACTGACCGCCCTCCTCAAACCCGACGTAGCCGGGAGGCGAGCCGATGAGTTTGGAAACACTGTGCTTCTCCATATATTCCGACATATCCATCCGGATCATCGCGTTGCTATCGCCAAAGAGTAGCTCGGCCAGTGCACGGCAAAGTTCGGTTTTACCTACGCCCGTAGGTCCGAGGAAGATGAAGGAGCCGATGGGGCGCTTGGGGTCCTTGAGTCCCATACGTCCGCGGCGAATGGCGCGCGCGACGGCGCTCACGGCCTCGTCCTGACCGATCACGCGCCGCTTGAGCAGTTCTTCTAAGTGCAGAAGGCGATCGCTCTCCTCCTCCAGGAGACGATTGACGGGAATTCCCGTCCACTGCGTGACCACGTCGGCAATATCGGCTTCACCAATGGCGATTCCGTCCTTTTGCACGTCCTTTTCCCAGTCGCTTTTCTGCGCCTCAAAGGTGTCGCGCAACGCCTTTTCCTCGTCACGGAGTGCCGCGGCGCGTTCAAAATCCTGTGCGAGGATCGCCTCTTCCTTTTCGCGTGTGAGCGTGGCAAGGCGCGCCTCGCTCTCGCGCAGATCGGGGGGCGAGGTGTGTACGGCCAGACGCTTGCGGGAGGCCGCCTCGTCCAGGAGATCAATGGCCTTGTCGGGCAGGAAACGGTCTGCGATATAGCGGGCGGAAAGGGTAACGGCCGCCTCGATCGCCTCGTCGGTGATCTTCAGTTTGTGGTGCGCCTCGTACTTATCGCGCAGACCGCGCAGGATTTGTACGGCCTCGTCGGGAGTGGGCTCGCCCACCGTGACCGATTGAAAACGGCGCTCCAGTGCCGCGTCCTTCTCGATGTGCTTGCGATATTCGGAAATGGTGGTAGCGCCGATGAGTTGCATCTCGCCGCGCGCCAGGGCGGGCTTGATGATGTTGGCGGCGTCCACCGCGCCCTCGGCGGCACCCGCACCCACGATGGTGTGGATCTCGTCGATGAACAGAATGATGTGCGGTGCTTTGGCGACCTCTTCCATCACGCTCTTGAGGCGTTCCTCAAATTCGCCGCGATACTTGGCACCCGCCACCATGGCGGCGATGTCCAGCGTGACGATCTGTTTGTCCTTGAGGGTCTCGGGCACGGCGCCGTCCGCCACCTTTTGTGCCAGTCCCTCCACCACGGCAGTTTTGCCCACACCCGGCTCGCCGATCAGACACGGATTGTTCTTGCCGCGGCGGGAGAGGATCTGGATCACGCGCTCGGTTTCCGCGTCGCGTCCAATGATGGGGTCGATCCTGCCTTCCTTGGCCATGGCGGTCAGGTCGCGTCCGTACTGTGCCAGCGTGGGGGTGGCGGAAAGCGTGTCCTTTTTGCCCTTGTCGCGTGTGCGTCCCTCGCGCGCCCCTTCATTTTTCTCGCCCGTGGCGCCGAAGAAAGCGCCGAGATCGCGGCGGAGTTCATCGGGTGTGACGCGTAGATCCGAAAGGATCTTGCAGGCCACGCTGTCCTCTTCCAGGAGCAGGGCGGCAAGCAGGTGCTCGGTGCCGATATAATTCTGCCCCGCACGGTGGGACTCCAGGGCAGAATGTTCGATAATGCGCTTGGTGCGCGGGGTGAGGTCGGCGGGGGACACGTCGCTGTGCGTGCCCTCACCGATCAGTGCAGCGATCTCGGCGCGCACCTTATCCACCGTCACGCCGCGTTTTTCCAGCGTCTTGGCGGCGATGCCCTCCTGCTCGGCGGCAAGGGCGAGCAGAAGGTGCTCCGATCCGATATAGGTATGTCCTAGCTCACGCGCAAAGCGCAGGGAATTGTTCAGTACGTTTTGCGCCTTTGCTGTAAAGCGGTTGGTCATCGTTTGGATACCTCCATAGCGTTTTTGATGAATGCAGCTCTCGCTCTGTCGCGCGCCAGACCGTCTCGGGGGGTGTCGGGGGAGTGAAGCGTCAGCGTGGCGGGCAGTGCGTGAATGAGCAGAGCGTGCAGTGCCTCGTGCGAGATCGAGTTGATCTCACCTATGGCAATGCCGAGTTTGAGATCGGCGAAGATGCGGAAAAATTCTTCGGAACTCATCAGCGTGGCGTGGCGCGCCAACCCTTCGGCGCGGTGAATGCGATCGGCGCGGCGCTCGGCGGCCTCCCCCGTCACACTCGCACGCAGATTGCGTTCCTTTTCGATGATGCTCCCGACCGCCTCCTCCAGTTTGGAGAGGAGTTCCTCTTCCGAGGGGCCGAGAGTGACCTGATTGGACACCTGATACAGGCAACCGTGGGACGCGGAGCCCTCGCCGTACAGCCCGCGCATCGTCAGGCCGAGTTTGGAGAGTTGATGCGAGAGCCCTGCGATCATACCCTGCTCGGTGAGAGCGGGCAGAAACAGCATCACGGAGGCACGCAGACCCGTGCCGAGGTTGGTGGGGCAGTGCGTAAGATATCCAAGCCGCTCGTCAAATGCAAGGGGCAGTGCGGCGTCCAACTGATCGTCGCACTCACAGGCAAAGCGGTAGGCGTCGCGGAGCGAGAGCCCCGGCAGAATGCACTGCAAGCGGATATGATCCTCCTCGCAGGTCATCACCGAAACGCTTTTGTTTTCGTTGGTGAAAATCGCGTGGGGGCCTTTGGCGGCGGCAAATTCACGGCTGATGAGGTGCTGTTCGACAAGAGACTGTGCCTTGACGGGGGAGAGGTCCTTGCTGTCGATGCACTGATAGTCCGCACCAAGCGCCGCGCCCACGCGGTCGATGATCTTTTGTGCGTCCTCGTCGCCCAGATGCTGGCCGAAGGCGAAGCCCTCCAGATTGCGTGCGAGGCGAATACGGGAGGAAAAAACGGTATCGGCGTCGTTGCCTTTTACGTCAAACCATGCCATATCAGTTCTCCTCCTTTTCCAGTGCGCGGATCTCGTCACGCAGACGGGCCGCCTCTTCGTATTGTTCCTCGTCGATCGCCTTTTTCAGTGCGTCGCGCAATGCGGCGAGTTTGTTTTGTTTGTCGCGTGCCGCGCGGTGCCCGAGAGGGGCGCGACCCGTGTGTGTGACCTTGCCGTGAAGCGAGCGCACCGTGGGCTCCAACTCCTCGGCAAATGTTTCGTAGCAACGGGGGCAAGCCACTTTGCCCTCACGGCGAATGGTGGCAAAATCAGCGCCGCACAAGGGGCAGGTCTTTTTTGCCGATGCAACGCGTGCGGGTGCGGCAAAGCCGAACAGGTCACCGAACAAATTGCCGCCAAGAGAGAAGGGGGCGGCCTCAAAAAAGCCCTCCTTTTTTACAACTGCGGCGCAGTCGTGGCACAGGTGCATGGATTTGCTCTCACCGTTTACGGTCTGCTCGAAAAATACGGTTGCGTCTTTTTGATGACATCTTTCACATTTCATAACGGGTCCCTCCTTACATCAAGGATAACAAAATATGCTTAAAAATATTCGCGCGGACGATACTTCTGCCCGCGGGCGTCACGTCCGAGAGGGCGGCGTCCGAGATCGCGGTGGCGATCATTTTGGCTTCACGCGCCGAGAGAATGGCGTTTCCCTGGAGGTTTTGCACGTAGGCCAGTGCCTCGCGCTCCTCAATGGAGGCGCCGATGGCATAGAAAAAGTGCATCAGGTATTCGTCACGGTGCATCTGCTTGCGCACGATGCGGATATAACCGCCGCCGCCGCGCCGCGACTCAATGACGTAGCCGCGCTCGGGTGTGAAGCGGGAGGTCAGTACATAACTGATCTGGCTGGGTACACAGCCGAGTTTACCTGCCATTTCGTTGCGTTGTAACTCGAGCGAGCCGCCCGACTCCTCCAGCATTTCCTCTATCATTTTTGCAATCTGATCGGCTAACATAAGCGCCTCCTTTGACCTTCTTTG
>JAZSGQ010000049.1:0-7112 GCA_045532805.1 Eubacteriales bacterium | reverse complement strand
TGGTTTCTGCCTGGGCGGCGGAAGCCGCAAAGGGCAGCAGACTGCAAGCCATTGCAAGGGAAAGTAGATCAGGTGCTTTTTTTATTCCTCGGGAACGATCACGTTGAAGTACACGTCGCCGCTGGTGGTGCGGATCTCGCACTTGCCGCCCATCGGATCCCAGGGGACAAGACATTCCTGCTCGCCGCTGGTGGTCTCGATGTCATAGGCCTTATGCGACGTGAAGCATACGGTCACGTCACCCGACGTGCTCTTGATATACGCGCTTGCGGCATCGCAGTAGCGCAGCTCCACCTCGGAGCTTGTGCCCTCGACGTGCATTGCGCCCACGACCTTCACGCGGTATCCCTCCACGTCGCCGCTCGTCACGTTCACGGCGAGCGAGTCGGGCGTGCAGTCCTCCATCACGATGTCACCGCTGGTGGTGCGAAGCTCCATCGCGCCGCCCTTCACGTTCTTCACGGTGATGTCGCCCGAGGTGGTCTCGATGCGTGCGCCGTTCAGGGTGCTGGAAAGGATCTGCACGTCACCGCTGGTCACGTCCATGCTCACCGTGCGGAAGATCGCCATCGGCACGGGGCTCCCCGCCTCGTCGCGCAGCGCCTCGTCTCCACGCACCGTCACGTCACCACTCCTCACCTTCACGGTGAGCGACTCGTAGATGTCATAGGGCAGGGACACTGTCAGCTTCGGCTCACCAAGCGTGAGGGTGGCAAGCTTCTGATACCATTTTCTCGTGTCGACCTGCTTCACGGTCAGCACGCCGTCCACCACGCTCGTTTCACAGTAGATATACTCGCTTTTCGCACTCTTCACGTGCACCGCAGTACCCAGCGTGGGGCAAAGCTCCACGTCAAAGAAGGTCACGTCGATCTGCACCGCGTGAAATTCCTCAAGCACGTCCTTTTTTTCTTCTTCAAATTTCATATACGTCTTTCCGTCGATATTGATTTCACCGCCCATCATGGCAAATCCCATGAGCACAGCACCCGTCACAAGGAGCGCAACGGCAAGAAGCACGATCCAATAGATCTTCTTCATTTTCCCTTCCCCCTTCCGATAAAGCTACGCTTGCAGGCGACAAGAAATCCACGTGAGATGTGGAGCACGCCGACAAACAGCACACGCGTCAGCAAGCAGAAAAGGATCGCAAGACCTGCCGCGAACACGCTCACACCGAGCCACCACGTGCCCGTGGGGGCGGTGCCCGAGAAGATCAGCAGAATACCGAGCACCGAGAGTGCCGCCGACGAGAGGGCCAGCGCCAGCGTGACCGCCGCGATTGTGAGCAGCACGCTCCAGATCACGATATACACCGAAAGGAACACCGCAAGCGCCACGATGGCAAGCGAGAGCCAGATGGGAGAGCCCAGCACCAGGAGCAGGATCTCCCACGCGGCAAGGCGCCGACGGGGCTTGATGCGCTCCTTCACGAGGTGCGGCAGCGAGTATTGTGCAAGGATCTCCTCTGCGACCTTGCGCGGCGTACCGAGCGCCGCGATCGCCTCCTCCTCGCTTATGCCCCCCTCGACTCTGTCATCGAGCATCTCACCGTAATATTCCAGAAAGCGCGTGACGTCCTCCTTGGGCAGTCCGCCGATCTGATCCTCGATCTCTGTCAGCCAATCAAGCTTCCTCATGCGCTCTCACCTCCCCTGTTACAAACTGATAGATCGCCATAATTTCCTTCCATTCCTTGGCAAAGGCCGCAAGTCGCTCCTTGCCCGTTTGTGTGATATGATAGTATTTGCGCAAGCGCCCGTTGTGCTCCACGGAGCGCACCGTGAGCGCCTTCGCCTCCTCCAATCTCCGCAGGATCGGATAGAGCGTGGATTCCGAGATCTCGAGAAACGGCGCGATATCCTTGATGATACGGTAGCCGTAGGAGTCCTCGTCCTTGATGGCCGCAAGCACACATACGTCAAGCAGTCCTCTTTTCATCTGAACGTCCATGCGATACCCCCTTTCACATAATACTATACCACGCATAGTATCCCTTGTCAAGCCCCTTTTGAAAAAAATTGCGGCTTGCCCCGTTTGCACCGCGAGAGCACAAGCAAAAAAGCGTCTCCCTCGCTCACACAAGAAAAACGCTTTTCTATATGATATCTCAAATTACATCTTAAACTGCTTGGCAAGGCCGCCCTCGGCGGTCTCACGGTAGATCACGCGCAGGTCCTTGCCCGTCTCGTACATCGTGTGCACGATCATATCAAAACTGATCTTGCGCGAATCCGCCAGGAAATCCGCCAGATTCACGGCGTTGAGCGCGCGCATCGCGGCCACCGCGTTGCGCTCGATGCAGGGGATCTGCACAAGCCCCAGGATCGGGTCGCAGGTAAGGCCCAGATGATGCTCGATCGAGATCTCCGCCGCGTACTCGATCTGGTCGATATCCAGCTCATAAAGCTCCGCCGCCGCGGCCGCCGCCATGGCGCACGCCGTGCCGATTTCGGCCTGACAGCCGCATTCCGCACCGCTGATCGAGGCGTTGGTCTTGATGAGGTTGCCGATCACACCCGCCGTGGCCAGTGCGCGCAGGATCTGCTCGTCGGTAAAGCCGCGCTTTGTCTGCAGGAACTTGAGTACCGCAGGCACCACGCCGCACGCGCCGCACGTGGGTGCGGTGGCAATGAGACCGCCTGCGGCGTTCTGCTCGCTCACGGCATACGCAAAGGAGCAAATGAGACGGTTGGTTTTGGTCTCCTCGCTCTCGTCAATGTGCTTTTGACGGTAGAGGTAGCGCGCCTTGCGCCTGGTGCCAAGGCCGCCGTGCAACTCGCCCTCGGCGGCAATGCCCTCCTTGATGGCCGCTTGCATCACGTCCCAGACGTTTGCAAGATACTCCCAGATGCCCTCCCCCTCGCATTCTTCCACGTACTGCCACAAGCGCCATTCGCGCTCTCTGCAATACGCCGAGATCTCGGCAAAGGTGGAGAGGGGGTAGATACGCTCGTGCTCAGTCGCGGCCTCGCCTTCGGCCAGGACTTCGCCGCCGCCCACGCTGAAAAAGCGCTGACGCGCAATCTCCCCGTCACCCGCAAACGCCCGGAACTCCAGCGTGTTGGGGTGCACCGTGGTGGGGGTCTCCATATCGAACAATATCTCGCACGGGCGCGAGCCGAACACCTCACGAAGGATCGCATCGGTCCTGTGGCCGCGTCCCGTTTTGGCAAGCGAGCCGTACAGCGTCACCTCGTAGCGATCGGCGTCGGGGTGTTCAGAGAGAAACCGTTCCGCCGCCGCAAACGGGCCCATGGTATGCGAGGACGAGGGCCCTCTGCCGATTCTGTATAGATACTGTAAGGATTGCACTGTCATACCCTCCCTCAATTTACTATTTTTATTCTACCATAAATCGTTCTCTTTTTCAACAAAAAATGCCGCACGCGTGCGGCATTTTTCTCATACACTGAATATCAAACGGTAAGGGGCTCCGAAAGTTCGCGCTCGGCCTCCTCTTTTGCCTGCTCAAAGGCGGCGATCACAGAGGACTCCAGCGTGGCACGGAACTGCGCATTGATGGGGTGTACGATGTCACGGTAGGTATCATCGGGATTCTTGCGACTGGGCATGACGATGAAATAGCGGTCGCGTGCGTAAATGACCTTGATATCGTGCACGGCCAACTGATCGTCAAAAGTGACCGAAACCACGGCCTTCATCGGGCCCTCGTCAAAAAGTTTGCGAATTTTGATGTCCGTAATTTGCATGATTGTACCTCCATAGCAGTTGTTATGACTTTAGTATAAATCTAAAATGTGGAGAATATGCCACCGCTTTGTGTGCTTTTTGTGAAAAAAGAAAAGAATTTATAAACAAAATTTGACCAGTTTTAACAAAGGAGGACAACCTATGCCCTTATTCAACACAAATCTCGGTGCCACGGGCGTTGCCGCGTTGCTTGAGGGGCGGCGCGCTTTGCACTTCATCGGCGTGGGCGGCGTGCAGATGTCAGCCCTTTGTCTTTTTGCGCACCGTCGCGGCTTTTTGGTCACGGGGTCGGACGCCGTGGATTCCCCCGTGCTCGCGCGCTTACGGCGTGAGGGCGTGGCGGTCACGGTGGGCACGGACACCGCCGCCGTTGCCGCGTGTGACGCCGTGGTCTATTCGCTTGCCATCGACGCGGCTCACCCCGAATACCGCGCGGCAAGGGCGCTGGGGGTCCCCGTGATCTCGCGCGCCGACTTCCTTGCCTTCGTCGCCGCCCCTTCCCCCATGCGGATCGCCGTGGCGGGCAGTCACGGCAAAAGCAGTGTCACGGCGATGCTCGCGCACGTCTTTACCGAGGCGGGGCGGAACCCCACCGTGCTGTGCGGCGCGCCGCTTGTGGGTGAGGACTTTGCACTCCGAGAGGGCGGGGGCGACGTGTGCATCATGGAAGCGTGCGAGTACCGCGACTCATTCCTTTCGCTCACGCCCACGCTGGCGCTTTTGCTCTCGTTTGACCACGATCACACCGATTATTTCCCCACCGTCACGGCGCTTGTTGACTCCTTCACCCGTTTTGCCGCGAAATCGGAGACGCTGATCTATAACGGTGAGGATGCCACACTTGCGCGCATCGCGCGCGCGTCGCACACGCCCTGCCTGTCCTTCGGCGTGGCATCGGGTGACGCCCATGCAAAGAATCTTGACTACGTGGACGGGTGCGCGCAGTTCTCGCTTGTCCTCGAGGGGCGGGACTGCGGCGAGATCACACTCCGCGTGGCGGGCAGACATAATCTGCAAAACGCCCTTGCGGCGGCACTTGCCGCAAACGCTCACGGCATCGGGCAAAGCCAGATCTGCGCGGCACTCTCCACGTTTTCGGGGCTCTCGCGCCGTATGGAGTACAAGGGGCTCTTTCGCGGCGCGCGCGTGATCGACGATTACGCCCACCATCCGCGCGAGATCGCCGCCGTGCTGACTGCTGTGCGAAAAAGTATAGGAACGGGGCGACTTTTCGCCGTGTTTCAACCGCACACCTACTCGCGCACCAAGGCGTTCCTTGCGGACTTTGCCGAGGTGCTGGGGGGCGCGGATCGCGTGATGATCACGGATATCTACGCCGCACGCGAGCAGGATACGGGTGAGGTGAGCGCGGCGGCACTGGCCGACCTCACGGGCGCGCACGCCGACGCCACGGGCGACCTTGCCGCCACCGCCGCCGCGCTCGCGCGTGAGGTCGCGGCGGGTGACACGGTGCTGGTGATGGGCGCAGGCGACACCCACCGCCTCTTTGCCGCCCTTGGACTTTGAAAGCAAAATTGCGCAAACCACTTTACTTTTGTCGCAATATCGGTTACAATAGATGAAAAGAAAAGCAAAGGAGAAACGGTATGAAAAGTTATGAGGCACTCGCCGCCGTATACGATCATCTGGGCGAGAAGATCGACTATGCCGCCTTTGCGGATCTCTATGAGCGTTGCTTTGCGCGGTATGGCATCAAGCCCCAACTTTTGCTGGACCTTGGGTGCGGCACGGGCAGTATGACACTGGAACTGGCCTCGCGCGGCTACGATATGATCGGCGTGGACGCAAGTGCCCAGATGCTCTCGCGCGCGATGTCGCGTATGTACGCCGAGGGCAAGAGCGGGATCCTGTTTTTACAGCAGGATATGCGCGAGTTTGAACTCTACGGCACCGTGGGCGCGGTGGTGAGCACACTCGATTGCGTCAACTACCTCACGGGGGACGGCGATCTCGACCGTTGCTTCTCGCTCGTGCACAACTACCTCGACCCCGACGGCGTGTTCCTGTTTGACGTCAATACGCCGCACAAATTCCGCACCGTCTACGGGGATAACGCCTACGTTCTGGAAAACGAGCAGACGCTTTGCGCCTGGCAAAACGAGTATGACGAGGAAACGCGGCTTTGCCACTTCTACCTCTCCGTGTTCCGCGAGGAAAAGGACGGACGCTACACAAGAGAGGACGAGGAGCAGACCGAGCGCTGCTATACAAAGGAAGAGCTGGAGCACGCGCTCACGCGCGCGGGCTTTGCCGACATCACCTTCTTCGGTGATACCGATATGAGTGCCCCCACCGATACCACCGAGCGTTGGTTTGTGGCGGCAAGATGTAAAAAGGAGTAAACTATGGAAAGATCCACCATTCTGCGCGGTATGACACGCGACGGCTCTGCCCGTATCACCGTGATCAATTCCCGCGCCATCGTGAATGAGGCCGTGCGTGTGCACGGCACTTCCCCCGTGGCCACCGCCGCGCTTGGGCGCTTGCTCACCGCCGCGTCGCTGATGGGTTGTATGATGGGGGAAAAGGAGGATCGCCTCTCGATCACCGTCAACGGTGACGGCCCCTTGGGCAAATTGATCGCCGCCTCGGATTATCTGGGCAACGTGCGCGGCTACGTGCAGAACACCGCCGTGGAACTGCCCCTGAAGAAAAACGGGAAACTGGACGTGGGCACCGCCGTTGGCGCGGGTAGCATCACGGTGCTCAAGGATATGGGCGGCCACGAGCCGACCAACGGCACCGTGCCGCTGGTCAGTGGCGAACTGGCCGAGGATATCGCCTCGTATTTCGCCACCAGTGAGCAGATCCCCACGCTTTGCGCGCTCGGCGTGCTGGTCGACACCGACCTCACCTGCCGCGCGGCAGGCGGCGTAATGGTGCAACTGCTTCCCTTTGCCGACCCGCACGTGGTGGATCAGTTGGAAAAGAATGCGGGAGCGCTGGGCAACATCTCCGCACACTTTGACAGGGGTCTTTCGCTTGTGGATATCGCCAATATCGCCCTTGACGGGATCGAATACGACCTGTTTGACGAGATCGACGTGGGCTACGTGTGCTCCTGCTCGCGTGAGCGCATCGCGGCGGCACTGCATTCGCTGGGACAAAAAGAACTGAACAAAATGCTCTCCGAGCAACTTGCCGAGGGCAAGGCGGAGCAACTTGACGTGCACTGTCAGTTCTGCAACACCACCTATTCCTTCACCGCAGACGACGTCAAAAAATTATTTTAACTTTTTCAAAAAAGGGTATTGACAAGCACGGCGGCGTTGTGCTATAATGTACAGGTCGCCGGATAAAACTTGTGCGATGACCTTGGCCCGGTAGTTCAGTTGGTTAGAACGCTAGCCTGTCACGCTAGAGGTCGTGGGTTCGAG
>JAZSGQ010000068.1:0-47712 GCA_045532805.1 Eubacteriales bacterium | reverse complement strand
AGCAAAAAAATCGCGGGTGGCCAAAACCCGGGCGACATTCTTGTTTATTGAATATTCCAATCGTAATCGGCGAGGTAATAGATCTGCGAGATAGCGGACTTGCCGCGCAGGTCTTTTAACATAATGTGGAAATAGATGTCGTTGCTTACCAGAGGGAAGGAGGCCTCGGTAATCGACTCTTGGCCTTGTTCCTCGGCGATCACAACGGCCTTGCGGCGCGTGCCGCAGTTGAGATGAATGGCCTGTACCTCGGAGGTCTTGACGTGCACCACGCCGTCCTCCACGTAAAGTTCCTTGATCTCGGGCCCCATGGTGGCGTAGCAGTTGCCCGCCTGCACGGCGCCCATGATATCGCTGTGGGTAAGCGCAGGGGCCTTGATCATCGTCCACGCCAGGAACAGGTGACGCTTTCGATGATTGTCGTCACCCGCGATGCAAACGGTACGCTTACCGTGATCGGCGAGTGCACGGTGTACGTGGGGCACAAAGTCAAGCCCCGACGAGCGGTGAGCCGCGCCGTTGATGATCTCAAGGCCGTCGATCTCGGGGAGATTTAAGTAGGTTTCGGGGGGGTTGAGCGACCAGTGCGGGTGGTTGAACGAGACGAAGTAGCCCATCTCCTTGGCGCGGTGAATTGCCGTGTTCAGTCGTTCGAGCCAAGGGAGATCCATAATGTCCTTTTTTTCCACGGTACGCGCCCTTTCCGGGTCGGTGGCAAAGAGATTCATGTGAATGACCTCGGTGGCCGACATAGTCGTTTTAAAGCCGCCGGGGGCGATGACACCGTTCACGTCCCTGTTGCTGAAATCAAGTTCGTAGGAGGGGAGCGTCAGAAACGTATCGTCGTCCAGATAGCGCATATCGTCCAGATGTCCGTGCTCAGTGTAGGCGAAAACGGAATAGCCCTTTTCCTTATACATCGCTTTGAGTTCCTCGGGCGTGAAGGCACCGTCGGAGTTGGTGGAGTGGCTGTGCATATTCGCTTTGTAAAACTGCCCGTCGCGGGGCAACAGATAGGTTCTCATAGCGACCTCCCGTAGTTTTTTCCTCCCCATTATAGCACGGCGCGCACGATTTGTAAAGCGCATTTACCGTTATTTTAGAAAAAATCCGCCGTTATTGCAATTTTTGCGCGATTGACATTTCCAGCGTGACATAGTATAATGAATATAGCCGCACGGGAGTCGAACACGTAAGTCCTGCGGCGATCCATTTTCGCACCTTTGGCCGCGCCAAGACTTGAAAAGTAGTACTTGTTTGCGCCTTGGCGCGACAAAATCCATCAAAAACTGATTCGCCGCAGAATGCTTCACAGCCTGGGGAGAGCGAATTTTTCGCAAGCCGAGCCGCATTTTTTGAGGAATATGCGGATATTTAAGAAAAATGCGGGAAAGGATGGCAGGAAATGCGTCTCCCAGGCCTTGCGTGTTCGACTCCCGTGCGGCTAATGGAGGTGCTTATGAAAAGAATGCTTCGCGCGGTCGCACTGCTTTTGTCGGTGCTCCTTGCGCTGACCTCGTTTGTGGGGTGCAGTGCGTGGAACGATCCGCTTTCCTATTTGAAAAATTGTATAGAGGACGCCCTTACGGACAGTTTGGGCGGTGTGATGACCTCCTATTTGTTGGACGCCGCAGAGCACGGCTCTATTGCCGTGGAGTTCGGCGGTACTGATCTTGTTGAGGGCCTGCCCGACGCCGCTACGCTCCGCCTTTGGCTGAATGCAAAGGACGCGGAAATTGCCGCGGACGGCAAACTGACGGTCGGGGGCAAGACCTACGATGCGCTGTTGTATCTGGACGAGGAGGAGATCGTGATGACCTCCAAGGTGTTGTTCGGTTCCACCACGCTCGGCCTTGACCTTGACACCCTGGAGCGCGATCTGCGCACCTCTATTTTCTCCAAGAATAGCAGTTCTGCCTACGCCAACCCCAACGTGTCGGAGGAAAGTGCCGACCGCGTGAGCGGTGTTGTGAACAGTATTTTCTCCACACTTGGTGCCACCAAGGCGCGCCGCGAACTTTCAGACGAGATGCTGGACGTGTTCGTCAGGCAACTCGCCGAGCACGCCACGGTGGAGCGCGTTCGTGAGCGCGGACGCTCCTATATCACGGTGAGCGTGGATAACGACGCACTTTCCCGTGCACTGCGCGGCACGTGGAAAGAACTTGCGGGCGACAAGGACTTTTGCCGCGAGGTGCGCGCATGGGGCGCCACAATGGACGAGTTGTATACCGCAATGGAGGGTGCCACGGTCAACCGTTACAGCGCCGACGTGGAGCATTTTCTCACCAACGAGCAAACGATCAACGAACTCTGTCTCGGGATCGACACCGCCTTGCCGTTTCTCGTTACGCTGAACGCGGAGATCAAGAATGCGGGTGACCGCATTGAGTCGCTGGGACTTTCCTACGACGTGGCTTCGGCCAGGATCTGTGACGTGGATCTCACACTCGGAGGCGTAAAAGAGGATAGCGTTCTTCACCTTGATCTGCTCGGCACCTCGCACACGCTCACCTACCGTATGGCCAAGGACACGCTTCGTACGTACAGCGCAGATATTTCCTACTCGGCGACGGTCGGCGGTGTTGTGACGAACAAGGTCGACGGCGCGTTGACTTTCGCCAAGGGCGACAGGCGTTTCACGCTCTCGCTTGACGTGGATGGGGAGGCATACGCCATCACGGGCAGTATGGATATGGATCGCAAGCGGTTGCTTGTTGCCGTGGACGGTGTTACGGTGCGGGGAGAGGAGAAAAACCTCGCGCTGTCGCTTGAGGTCTGCCGTTGGGACAAAATGCCGAATGCTCCCGAGGACTACGTGAATCTTGCCACCATCAGCGCCTCGCGCTACGCGCCCATTGAAGCGTGGCTGACCGAGGCTGGGGCGGAACTTTCCGCCGTGTGGCAGAACGCGCACGCGGCGCTTGCCAAGATATTTCCTGTGAAATAAAAAAAGAATCCCGCAGTGCGGGATTCTTTTTTTGTTATAAAGGGATCTCCACCGCTTCGCCCAGCGGCAGGGAATAGATCAGAATTTTGTCGGGTGCGCGGCCGCAAAGTGCCCGGAGCGCTTTGGCGTAGTAGGAAAGTTGCTGACCGTGTCTTGCCCCCAGCATCTTGGCGGCAAGGGCGGGATCGCGCCGCTCGGCGGCACTGAGGCGGTCGGTCTTGTAGTCGCAAAGGATCAACCGCCCCTTGTCATCGGTAAAGAACAGGTCGATCACACCCTGCACCGCAAGCCGCTCGTTTGCAAGTTCTGCGGCAAAGGCCGCGTCTTTGGTGAAATCGGCGGCGGGCAGGAAGATGTGAAAGCGCGTTTCGCGGTGGAGTTCATGCGCGCCGCGAAGCGTCCCGTAAAATTTGCTCTTGAAAAAGCGCTCCAACTCGTCCGTCCGCACAAGATCGCGTGTTTCGGGCGAGAGATATTGCTTTTCGATGAGATAGGAAAGTTCGTGTTCCACGCCGTGCCGCTCGACCGCTTCAAAGCGGCAGAACTGCAAAAATTCGTGTGTAGCCGTACCCCTTGCGGCGGCAAGATGCTCGGTGTCACTCGCGCCAAACAGCGGTACGCGCTCGAAGGTGTGGAGCAACTGCTCCGCGTCCGCCTGTCCGACAAGTTCGGGCGCTACGCCGTCCGTGTCGTACACGTCCAGGACACCAGGGGAGAGTTTGGAGACCGAGAGTTTGGCGGGGAGCCGCGTCAGGTGTGCGAAAGGATAGGTGAACGAGAAGCGCTCGCGCAATGTGTCGGTAAGCCCCGCCGTGCGCGCTTTTTCCTCGGTCGGTGTTTCCTTGATGGCGCGTGTGCGCGCGGCGATTTCCTCTTCGGGGATCACTTGGATCTCGGCAAACTCGCTGTGATCGCGGCGCATCAGTGAGGTGAGCACCCAGTCGATATACGAGGGGCCGTCTGCCGTGGCGAAGGCACCCTCGGGCGTGGCGGCAAGCGCGGCGCGTGCGATCAGATTTTCCGTGCCGTACTGGGGATTGGCAGTGACGTAAAGGCGCTCGCGCGCTCGCGTCAGCGCCACGTAGAGCACGCGCATCTCCTCTTCGCGGTTACTGCGCGCAATCGACAGGGCCAACGCCTCGCGGAAAAAGGTGTTGGCACGCGAGAAGGGGCCTGCGTTGGAAAGGCGCAGGGCGCAACCAAGGTGCTCGTCGTCAAGCAGAGTCCCGCGCAGATCGTCGGTGTTCATGCGCGAGGCGGTACCTGCCAGGAAACATACGGGGTATTCCAGACCCTTGGAGTGATGGACGGTGATGAGCGAAACGGCGTTCTCCTCGCCCTCGGGGGCGGGCATCTTCACACCGTTCTCCATGATGCTGTCCACGTAGCGGACAAACTGATACAAGCCCTTGAATCCGCCCGACTCAAAGGTTCTTGCATACTCGTACAGACGTTGCAGATTGGCGCGGCGCGTTGTCGACGTGCCCTCCTCGCCGTTTTTTCGCCCCGTGAAGGAGAGAATGGCGGTTTCTCTGTACAAGTAGCGCAATAAGCGGTCAACGGGCAGAGAAGTGGCTTTTTCGCGCCACAGAGTAAATCTTGTAAGGAAGTCACCGACGCGCGCCATCAGTGCGGCATCGTCTGTGGGCGATTCGGTACAAAAACACACCGCCTCATAGAGCGACAGTGCGTGATCGGTATGTGCGCGGACCTTCACCAGATCGTCGAGTGAAAAGCCGAAGAAGGGAGAGCGCAGTGCGGCGGCCAGATATACGTCGCGCAAGGGATTGTCCAGCGCGGCAAGCAGACTGTAAACGCACAGTACGTCGGGGTTTTCAAAAAAGTTTTGGCGCGAGGTATCGTTGCAGGGAATGCCGAGGTCGGCAAGACAGCGGGAGAGCGCGCCGCAAAGGGAGGTGCTGCGCATCAGCACGGCAATATCACCGTAGCGAATGGGCGTGCCGTCTGCCTTGCGCTCGCCCGAGGTAAGGCGTCCGATCTCGGCGGCAATATAGCGCGCTTCGGGGTTTTCGCGCTCCTTTCCACCCTCCTCCTTTTTGGCTCGTTCGATGAGCACCACGCGGCATCTTTCTTCCCCTGCGTTCTGCGTTTTGGAGAATTTCAGGTCGTCCTCGCGGGTATAGCCGATGCTCTCGGCCGAGGAAGAGAACAGGTCGCCCGATATGGCGTTGGTAAAGCGAATCACACTCTCGTCACAACGGAAGCAATCCGACATGAAAATGCTTGCGGGCTCGGCGTCCCCCGCTTCCTCCAGAGCGGGGAACGTGCGGCGGTAGGAGGCAAACACGGCGGGCTGTGCACCGCGGAATCGGTAGATGCTCTGCTTGATGTCACCCACCATGAAGCGGTTGGTTGGGGTGGAAATGGCACGGAAGGTGGCGTCCTGCATCGCGTCCACGTCCTGATATTCGTCAATGTAGACCGCATCATAAGAGGCGGCTACCTCACGGGCGATGGCCGTGGGATTGCCGTCTTTGTCTACCAGCAAACGGTAGGCGGCACGCGATACGTCGGAAAACTCCGCGATCTCGCGCACGGCTTTGGCGGCGGTATAGTCCTTTTCAAAGCGCGAGAGCGCTGTGTGGAGCACGTGCAAAAGGTGTGCCGATTCCTCGGCACTCTCGGCGATCTCGCTCTCACTGAAGGCGGCAAGCACGGGCACGTTTTTTTTGAAGCGCTCGCGCCAGAGGTCACACAGCGCCGCAAGGTCGGCAAAGTCCGCGCTGTGCTCCGCCACGGCACCGCCGCCAAGGCGGCAGGAAAAGGGCTCTTGAAGTAAGGCACGTACGGCGGCGTAGTCACAGCGCTCCAGTACGGCAAGCAACTCCGTACAGCGCACGCGGATCTCACTCCACAGTGCGGCGTATTTTTTTTGCAAGCGTGCGGCCTCGGGCTCGGCGCTCATGCACTCCAGGGCCTTGGCAAACAGCCCTTCGCCATCGTGCGCAAGACGTGCGATCTCGTCGGCAAACACTCTGCCGTGCTGCGAGGACAAGATATCGGTTGCACCCTGTCGGATCTCGTCTGCGGAGCGCAACAGAATATCCACGCCCTCGGGATAGCGCGAGAGTTTGAGGGAGAGCGTAAGCAGTGTGTCGGTGAGCGACGTTTCATAGCGGATATCACAGAAAATATCCGAAATGCGCGAGAAATCGGGGTGCGTGGCATACATACGGTCCACGGTGTCGTTCATGATCTCGCGGCGAAGAGACAGGAGTTCGTTCTCGTCCGCCATACGGAAGGAGGCGGGTAGCCCCGATTCCTGGAAATGCTTTTTGACAAGATCGAGATAGAAGGAGTCTATGGTGGAGATCGAAGCACCGCCCAGCAGCATCAACTGATGCGAGAGGTGCTTGTTGTGCGGGTCGAGTGCGAGCGCCTCGGACAGTGCCTTGGCGATGCGCACACGCAACTCTCCCGCCGCCGCGCGTGTGAAGGTGACGACCAGCATACGCGAGATATCGGCGGGGTGCTCCTTGTCGGTGAGGGAACGAATGATGCGCTCGGTGAGTACGGCCGTTTTGCCCGAGCCCGCCGCCGCACTGACCAGAAGGGTGCGGCTTCTTTCATTGATTGCGGCGCTTTGTGCGCTTGTCCATACGCGTGCCATCAGGAGCCCCCCTTCCGTTCTTTTTGTGATACGCGGCAGATGGCGGCAAAGCGGCAGTATTCGCACGCAATGCGGTTGCTCTGCTTATTCGGGCGTGCCGTGGCCACGCCGCCCTTCATTTCGTCCGTCAGGCGGCAGATGGTGTCCTCCAGGTCGGAAAACAACGTGTCAAACCCTTGGGCGTCCAGTGTCCGTTTACTGCGCGGTGAGCCCACAATGGCGGGATTTGCCGCGTGAGAGGCCGCGTACTTGACGTCGGGGAGGTCGAGCAGGACGCCGCTTCTGTCAAGGCGCCCCATTGCGTCACGCAAGGCCTCTCGCTCCTCTTTTTTTGCGGGCGTGGTCTCAGATTTTACGGCAGAAGAGAAATAGGTCACGCCCGCGGGGCGCAGTACCGTGTCCTCCTCAAGCCCCAGTTCACGGTTGAGGGCGGGATAGGCGCGTGCCGTGAGCGCCATCAGATACAGCGGCATTTGCAGGGAATAGCCCTTTTTGATGTCGGCGGGGGAGAACTGACGCGATCCCGTCTTGTAGTCTACCACGCGCAAAAAGGCATCGCCGCCCTGCGAGCGCCAGATATCCATACGGTCGGCCTTGCCCGACAGGGGAATGCGCTTGCCGTCACGCAGGGTAAGCGTCGGCACGGCGCCCGTGTTGCGCAGATCAAATTCGGTGAGCACAGGGCGGAAATCGCTATCGGAAAACTCGGCAAACAGATCCAGTACGATCAGTTCTGCCAGCGTGGAAAGGCGGTTCATCAGGGCATCGGCGCGCGGAGTCAGTGTGCCGCCCACGCGCACGAGTTCATCGCGGTAGGCGCGGCAGAGTTCGCGCGTGAGTGCACAGATCTCGGCCTCCTCCCACGCACCGAAAGCGCGTCCCTCGCGCTTCACGCGCAACAGGACTTGCTCTAACACGTAGTGCAGGAAGGTGCCCGTGTCGGAAAGTCCGAGCGAGCCGTCCTTTTCCTCGCGCAAGCGCAGGATCTTGTCACAGTAGTAGGCAAAGCGACAGGAGGCGAAACTCTCCAGATGCGTGGGGCTGAAGCGCGCGTCGCGGAACAGCGTGTCCGCCGTTTTTTCGGGAACGGTGGCCTCCTGATCGACCACGGGGCGCTCCAGTGTGGCGGCGGCAGGGATCTGCAACTCACAAAGCAGGGCCGCGAGTTCCTCGCGCGTGTCGGGCGCGAAGTCGCCGAAGCGATCCAGCAGTGCGGCAGGGGAAAAGACTTGCGAGAGGGGATCCATCGCCTCAAAACATTGCAACGGGAGCGTGGGGAGCAGGGCGCGCGTGCGCGTCACGGCGATCGAGGGGGAGAGACTGCGCCCGTCGGTCGAGGATTTGGAATAGGAGAGGTAAAGCCCCTCGCGGGGAGCGAGGAAGGCGCGCCAGACGTAAAACAGTTCGTTGGAGGACTGCTCGGCGCGTCCCGAGGGGAGCGCCAGATCCAGCGCCGCCAGGCGTGTGCGCTCGTCCTCACTGATCAGTCCGTCGTCGGCCACGGGGCGCGGGAATTCGCCCTCGTTGAGCCCCAGTACGAGCACAAAACGCGGGTGATCGGCGCGGAGCATAGAGGCAGAGCCCACCGTGACCTCATCACTGGAGGTGGGGATCGTGCCGATGTCGGTGCGCGCAAAGACCAGTTTGAGGGCCTCCAAGAGGCCCGCAACAGTGAGGGGCGTGTCGCCCAGTGCCAGTGCCACGGCTTCCAGTGCGTCGACCGTGACGGCGTAAAGGCGGGAGAGCTCCTCGGCCTCGCGTCGCTCACCCGCCGCAAGCATTGCGGCGGCGGAGGTCTTCAGGGTGTCGCGTATACCAAGGGCATCGAGATACTCATAGAGCGCGCGGCACATCTGCGTGGCGTCCGTGGCATTCTCCAGTGCTTCAAACAGGGCACAAAGCGGCCCGAACAGCGCTTCGCGCGCGCGGTTGGCGCCCTCCAGAATGCGCGTGCCGCGCTCACTGCGGCGCAGGGCAAAGCCGTCGGGGTTGCGTACGAAAGGCGCAGAAAAAGCGGCGGCACCGCGGGGTTGCCACACGTCGGCGTATTCTTCAAACAGATTGACGTCGTCCGCGGCAATGCCGCAAAGCCCCGTTTTGATATAGGCGATCACGTCCTCTGCGCGCCAACCGTGGATATGAATGCGCAGAGCGAGCAGTAACATTTTGATGAGCGGACGGACGGTCACGTCGGTTTTTTCGGAAAGGAAATAGGGGATACCCTCGCGCTCCAGTGCGGCGTCGAGAATGCCGACCGAGGCGGTGGCATCACGGAGCACCACCGCGATGTCGCGGTAGCGACAACCGCCGCGCACAAGGCGCTGGATCTCTGCCACGGCGGCGTCCGCCTCGGCAAAGGGCGTGTCACATACGAGCAACTTGACGTCGGGCTCCTCCATCAGTGCAAGGGGGCAGGGCTCCGCGTCCATGGCAAACAAATGCTCGACCAGATACTCACGGGCAGATTGTGGGCGATGGGCGGCACCGCGGCAGAGTTCCACGTCAAGGGAAAGTTCATGCGCGAGGCGCGTTAAGTCCCTGTGTGTGCGTACGGCGGATTCCAGATGCAGACCCTCGTCCGAGGGACCCGCGAGCGGGAAGGTGAAGGAGACGGAGGCGGCGTGACGCATCAAGGCGGTAAGCACGGCGCGCTCCTGACCTGTGAAGTCGGTAAAGGAATCCACGTAAACGTGGGTGTTTGTAAGCAGGGCGCCGCCTTCGGCGGCGAGTATGGCGGCAAGGCGATCCAGTTCGTCATCGCCATTGTCAAACTGCGCCGCAAGCGACTGCTCGAACACGCCGAGTACCGTGCCGATGTCAAGCAGTTTGTCACGGAGTGGCTCGTCCGTCCCCAGGGCATCGGCGGTGCGGATCATATCGTCCGCAGTGATGCAGTAGGCGCGACAGCGCGACACGGTGTCCAGCATCATATCGCAAAGGCGGGGCTCGGTGGCGTGTTGTCCGTAGCGCAACAGCATCGGGGAGAGTTCGCGAAGGGCGTGCCACATCAGGAGCGCGCGCACGGCGGGCGTGGCAGTGTGCCAGCGGTGGCCGCCGAACTCGCGGAAGGTGCGGTTGGCAAGGCGTGAGAAATTCACTACTTCAAAGGAGAGTTGCGCACGGGGCGGCAGGGCGGCGAGCATACGGCGCTCCACCGCGACCGTTTCCTGCTCGGGCACAAGTAAGAGCACCTTGTCGCCTGCGGCAAGGTCATGCCCGATCGATTCGGTCAGTGCCGTGGCAGTGGCTTCACTGCCCGCACGGTAGAAAAAACGGATCATACTACTCTCCTTTCTCAAAAAGTTTGAGGTTGCGCAGGATCGTGTTGCGTCCGCGCCAACTGAAGGCGCGCGCCGCAAATGCCTCGTCCGACATCTCGCGCACGGTCTGCTCGGTGAGATGGGGGATCGCCTGCTCGTAAAAGAACGGGATCCTTGTGTAAAGCGTTCCCGCGGCTTTTGCCTTCGCCGTCACGGGACAGGCATTTTGGCAGATGTCGCACCCCCACACGCTACCGTGTGCGAGCAGTTGCCGCTCTTCCTCCTCGGTGAGCGCGCCCTTTTTCTGCGTGAGCGCCGAGTGACAGCGGGTTATATCACAGGAAACGGGACAAGTGCGCGTGCACGCACCGCATGCGTCACAGGTGCAAACCTCGCCTGCAGGAGCGTGAAGACAGGCGTCGGTGATGATCTCGCCAAGGAACACAAAGGAGGAATGCTCTTTTGTCAAAAACAGGTGATTGCAACCAAGGAATCCGAGCCCCGCGCGCGCGGCGGCCTCGGCCTCTGCAATGGGGGAATGATCGGTGAAGCCCGCAAAGCGATTGTCGGGGAACCGCGCACGCAGCACGGGCAAAATTTCGTCAAAGAGTTCTTTGAAGTACAGGTGATAGTCGCGCGATACCGCATAGGCGGAAATATTCCTTGCAGGATCGTCGCATTCTGTGGTATAATAGGGTACGGCAAAGAGGAAGGCGGTGCCGTCCTCGATCCCCGCACGCTCCAGGAGATAGGGGCGCGTGAGAGTACAATCGGAAAGCGAGAGGGGCGCCGTGAGCGTGATCCCTTGGGCTTTCAGTAATTCTTTGATGCAGTGCTCCATACGGCCACCCCCTCTAGCAAATTCTATAATAATTATAGCAAACTATAAGGCATATTGCAATCGAATTTTCTCAAATTCAAGCGTTTTTTGCCTTGCAATCATCAAACCGTCACACAAAGAGGATATACTAAAGGCGTAAAAAGACAAAGGAGGTTTGTAATATGAACCGACCTGATGAGTTTGATCCTATGTTGAATAGCGAAGATTCCACCCCCGAGACAGAGCCGACCGAGGCCGCACCCGTAACGGGGGAATGGCACAGCATTTCCTACCGAAACGGTAACGAGATCCGTGAGACGGTCTTGGTGCCAAGACCTCGCCGTCGTGGCAAAAAGATCGCAATGATCGCGGCGTTGGTCGCCCTTGCCGTGTTGCTCTGTGCCACGGCGGGCTTTGGCGGTGCTCTGCTTGCGGACTATCTGTATCACTTCGATGACAGTGATCTTGAAGAAGTGCCCGAGGAGAATAAGGGCGGCATCGTGCAAAACGGCGGCACGACGCCGTCTACTGCGGGGCAACCCTATCCCAACACGGACGTGGGGTATGATTTTGCCGCGGCGCTTGCCGAATTGACAAAGAATACCGATGAGTCGCTCATCGGCTCTGCCAACGGCTCTGCGGGCAACGCAAAAAAGAGTCTGATCGAGGTCACGGCCGCCGTGAAGGACAGTGTGGTGGAGATCGCCACCACCACCGTCTCCAACCGCGGACAGATCTCTGCGGGCGCGGGCAGTGGCGTCATCATTCACGAGGACGGCCTGATCGTCACCAATAACCACGTGATCGAGGATTGCGACGAAATCATCGTGCGTCTGACCAACGGCGATACCTATTATGCAAGTCTGCGCGGCACGGACGCCGAGGGAGACATCGCCATTCTCAAGATCACGCCGCAAGCGGGTAAGCCCCTCACTGTCGCCAGACTCGGTTATAGCAAAGCGCTGGCACTGGGCGAGGAGGTCATTGCCATCGGCAACCCTCTGGGAGAACTTGGCGGCACGGTGACCAACGGCATCATCAGCGCGCTGGAGCGACAGATCGTGGTGGACGATACGACCATGACGTTGTTGCAGACCAATGCCGCGATCAATTCAGGCAATTCGGGCGGAGGACTCTTTAATATGGCGGGAGAACTCGTCGGCATTGTCAATGCCAAATACGCCGCGAGCGGCGTGGAGGGACTTGGATTTGCCATTCCGATTGACACCGCGTTTGAGGACTCCTTCAAGGATCTGCTCACCCATGGCTATATCCGCGGTATCCCCAGTCTCGGTATCACGATGCTGGAGCACACGGGCGGCAATTTCCTGAACGTGTATTACGGCGCTTACGTTTATGACGTGGGCGAGCGTGAGGATTTCAAGGTCGGTGACTATATTTACAGCATCGACGGTACCGTGGTCTACGGTATCAATACCTCAGCCCTGTCGGCGATCCGTCAGATCGTTCGCTCGCACGAGGTGGGAGACACGCTCACGGTCGTGGTCAAGCGATCGGGCACAGAGGTCACGTTGACCGTGACGTTGCAGGAATATATCCCCGAGGGGGCCGCATTCAACATTTCTTAAACTTCGAGGACTGTTATGTATCACATTTTAGTTGTAGACGATGAGGCGCGCATTCGCTCCATTATCCGCAAATATGCGGAGTTTGAGGGTCATACCGTCACGGAAGCGGGCGACGGCATGGAGGCGATCCGCCTTTGCAAGCGAACGCAATTCGATATCATCATTCTGGATATCATGATGCCCGAACTTGACGGCTTTTCGGCGTGCCGCGAGATCCGAAAAACGGCAAGCACCCCCATCATTATGCTCTCCGCACGCGGCGAAGAGTACGATAAGATCAACGGCTTTGAGTCAGGTGCGGACGACTACGTGGTCAAGCCCTTCTCGCCGCGTGAACTGATGCTGCGTGTGGAGGCCGTGATGAAGCGCGTCAATCGTACGGCGGCGGACGGCACCACACAAAATCAGATCGTGGAGTTTGATGGCGGCGGTCTGCGCGTGGATCTCACTGCCCGCATCGTTTACGTGGACGGGGAGCGCGTGGAGATGTCGCCCAAGGAATACGAATTGTTCTTCTACCTTCTGCGCAACCGCAACATCGCGCTCACGCGCGAACGTTTGATCAGCGAGGTGTGGGGCTACGATTTCTACGGCGACGTGCGCACGTTGGACACACACGTGAAACTCTTGCGCAAAACGCTTGGCCGTTACAGCGACTACATCGTCACACTGCGCGGTGTCGGGTATCGCTTTGAGGAGCGCAAATGACGGCGCGTTGTCTGAAAGAGAAAAAGCAAAGAGTCGGCATTCGTTGGCGACTCTTTGCTTGTCTGGCGCTCTTTACCTGCGTGATGCTCGTGATGTTGTGGGTGTTCCAGGTGCGACTGCTTTCCTTCTTTTACGAGAAGGAAAAATTCTCAGAGATACAGGAAATTGCAGACGCACTGGAGGATAACCTCGCGCACAAGGATCTGGACGCGCGCGTGGAGGATTACGCGATGCAGCAGGGCGTTTGCATCTGTGTTTTCGCCATTGACGGCGAGAGGGCACAGCGCGTGGCAGACGCCGATATTGCCTCGGATTGCGTGATCCATCACCTTACGCCCGAGTTGTTGTCCGACCTGTACGATTCCGCCCGAGAAAACGGTGGCGTTTTTGACAAGCGCTTTGAGTTCAGTACGGACGGCGAGGAGGTCGAGGGACACTTGCCCGCCTTTATGCGCGTGCGGAACTCCGTCAACGCGATCCACGTCCGTATCGTGGAACAGGGCACGGTCCGTTATCTCGTGATGCTGGACTGCGATCTATCGCCCGTCGATGCAACGGTGCGTACGCTGGAAATGCAATTTATCTGGATCGCGGGCTTTTTGCTCATAGCGGCATTGATCTTTGCAGCGGTGCTCTCGCGCATCGTGGCAAAACCGCTGGTGATGGTCACGCAAAAGGCGGGTCGCCTTGCCGCAGGCGAGTTCGAGGTGGATTTCTCGGGATCGGGCTACAAGGAGGTACAGGAACTGGCCGATGCGCTCGGCTATGCCTCAAACGAGATCGGCGCAACCGTGCGTTTACAGCGTGAGTTGATCGCCAATATCTCGCACGATCTGCGCACACCGTTGACGATGATCAAGGGATACAGCGAAATGATGCGCGATATTCCGGGAGAAAATTCGCCCGAGAATATCCAGGCCGTGATCGACGAGACCACGCGCCTGTCGGACCTGGTGAACGACCTGATGGACCTGTCCAAGTTGCAGGCGGGCACCAGAAAGCCGCAACTGACCGTGTTTGATTTTACCGCTACCATACGCGACGTGATGGAGCGCTACGATACGCTGATCCGACATCAGGGCTACCGCATTGATTTTGAATTGCAGGGAAGTGCCTTTGTACGGGCGGATCACACGATGATCCTGCAGGCCATTTATAACCTCATCAACAACGCCGTGAACTACACGGGTGAGAGTATGCGCGTGCGTGTGACCGAGATGATCGGCGAGCATTGCGTGCGGTTTTCCGTAGCAGACGACGGTGAGGGCATTCCGCCCTCGCAGATCGGCGATATCTGGGACAGATACTATCGCGTGGACAAGGAGCACAAACGTGCCGTAATGGGCACGGGACTCGGCCTTTCCATTGTGAAGGAAGTTTTGGAGGCACACGGTGCAGCCTACGGCGTGGACAGCGCCGTTGGAGTGGGCAGTATCTTCTGGTTTGAACTGCCACTCGTGCCGCCGCCGGAGACGTAATGCGAAATCAAACAAGAACAGATATTTGCGCAAAAAAGAACAGACATTTGCTTTTTGAGAGGTTTGGAGAACAAAAATGACGAATTTTTTGAAGTCGGTGTTACGTTGTCCCGTTTGCGGAAACAAAATGACACGCAAGGAAAACTCGCTCCATTGTGAGGGCCCACGCACGCACTGTTTTGACCTGGCGTCGGCGGGTTACGTCAATCTGGCGTCTGCAAAGGCCGCGGGCGGCGGGGACGACGCCTCCCTCATTCGTGCACGCACGGCGTTTCTGGAAGCGGGACATTATGCGCCCGTAGCCAGAGCCGTGTGCGAACTGTTGCACACGCACTGCCCCGAGGAGCCTCTTGTGCTTGATGCGGGATGCGGTGAGGGCTATTATGCCTCCCAAATGGCGCGCGCGGGTGCGCAAGTGTTTGGCTTGGATCTCTCCAAACGCGGCATTTTGCATGCGGCAAAAGTGGCAAAGCGGGAGGGAATCAGCGCCTTTTTCGCCGTCGCGGGCATCTTTGAACTTCCCGTAGCGGATCATTGCCTTGATGCCGTGGTCAGTCTGTTTGCACCCGTTTGCGAGTCGGAATTCCGCCGCGTATTAAAGCCGGGCGGCGTATTGATCCTTGCGGGCGCAGGCCCCGGGCATCTGTATTCGCTCAAGGAAGTGCTGTACGATACCCCCTACTGCAACGAGGCGCGTGCCGACGCGCCACAGGAGATGTCTTTTGTGGATACCACGCGCGTTTCCTACAAGGCGCAACTGGACGGCGCGGCGTTGCAGGATCTCTTTGAAATGACGCCGTATTTCTACCGCACCTCGCGCGAGGGACGTGCGCGGCTTGCCGCCACCACCACACTCGGCGTGGACGTGGACGTGGAGATCGCGGTATACAGAAATTGAAAAAAGTGCTGTGTTGTACGCAACACAGCACTTTTTTTTGTTTTACCTTCCCCTTCTGACGGCTTTTTTGCGACAGGAGAGGAATGCGCCGAGAAGAGAAAGCGGCAGAACGGGCAGACGCAGAAGCAGTCCGTAAGTACCGAGTTCGCTCACGGTGCCGCTCACGAATAGCGTGGGAACGGTGAACAAAAACAACAGCCCCGCGCCCGTGAGCAAACCGCAGAGCAGTGGGAATTGCCGCCCGCAAATGCGCGCCGCGCTGAAGCCGCCGAGCAGTGCCGTGAGATACAGTACGGCAAGACCCGCGACGGTGTGATAGCGGATCGGATCCTTGGTGGCGAGCAAGATCGCGGTTGTCAAAAGAAGAAGCAGCAAGCCGAGCACGAGCGCAAGGGGCAGGGCCAGCAGGGCACTTTTCCATACGTTCGGTTGCTTTTTTCGTCTTGCTGCTTTTTTGTGTTTTGCTTTCATAACGGCTCCTCCTCGTTGTACGTTGGTACATCTTATGAGGGGGAGGGGGCAAATATTATTCTGCGGTGTTATTTTCCTCGGCGGCTTCCTTTGCCTTTTTGGACTTCTTTGCGGGCTTTTCCTCGGTTACGGGAGCGGCCTCGACTTCTGCTTGCTCTGCCTTGGGTGCGCGGGTGTCCTCTACGCGAAGATCCACGGAGCGCACTGCAGACTTGAGCAGGCGGATGCGGGTGTGATCGCGCGTGGTCTCAATGACCATCGTTTCTTCCTTGATGCTGACGATCTTGCCGATGATACCGCCGATCGTGGTGATCTCGTCGCCGACCATCAGGTTGTTGCGCATCTGCTGTGCCTCGCGCTCCTGCTTTTTCTGGGGGCGAACGCCGAAGAAGTAGAACACGGCGATGAAGACCACGATCATGCCGATGGTCATCCAGGTGCCGCCGGGGTTGGCAGTCGTTTCAAGCAATGTAATGGGGAACATAAGAAATCCTCCTTGTTGTGAACAGATTGATACACCCATTATAACCCATTTTGGAAAAAAATACAAGAGCAGAATGCAAAAATCCACAGAAAATTCAAGTGCCCGTCATAAAAATCGGCAAAGCGGTTGAAAAGTAATAAGGATTGTGATATAATAAACTAAATATTGGCAAATATTGTGAGGAGATCGTATGGCAAGACTTGCGTATCCCGAATGTGGGAAGATTATCAATACACACGGCTGTCGCGGCGGCGTGAAGATCGAGCCCTGGTGTGACAGTCCCGCGGTTTTCGCCGCCCTGCCTGCGGTATATCTCAAATCGGCCGAGGGCTATCGCGCACTGAAGTTGCGCCGCGCCTCGGTGGGCGGTCGCTTCGTGATCGCGGAACTGGAGGGCGTGGATACGATGGAGCAGGCTGACGCACTGCGCGGCACGGTCCTGTATGCAAGCCGCGATGATCTGCATATCCCCGAGGGCGTGTTTCTCATTGCCGAAATGATCGGTATGCCCGTCTATCACGCGCAAAGCGGTGCGCAGTTGGGCGTGCTCACGGATATCATTCATCCTGGTGCCACCGATATTTACGTCATCAAAACGCCAACGGGCGAGGCCATGGTGCCCGTGGTGGCCGAGTTTGTTTCACGCGTGAACGAGGAGGGTATTTTCCTCACACCCATTGAAGGGATGTTCGACGCATGAGATTTGATATTATGACGCTGTTTCCCGATCTTGTGACGACCGTGCTTGGCGAGAGCGTGATCGGTCGCGCGCAAAAAAGCGGCGCGATCACCGTCAAGGCGCACAATATCAGGGACTATTCCAAGGACAAGCACCATCGCGTAGACGATACGCCGTATGGTGGCGGCAAGGGAATGCTGATGATGGCGCCCCCCATATACGATTGCTTTGAGGCAATCACCGCCGAGGCGGGCGCGTGCGAGAGGCGCCGTGTGATCTATCTTTCTCCGCGCGGCAAGGTGCTGAATCAAGCCAAAGCGGCCGAACTTGCCGAACTTGACCATCTGATCCTTTTGTGCGGTCACTACGAGGGCGTGGATACGCGCATCATAGAAGAGATCGTGGACGAGGAGATCTCGATCGGCGATTTTGTGCTCACGGGCGGTGAGATCCCCGCCTGTATTCTGGTAGACGCCGTAGCGCGTCTGGTGGACGGCGTGCTGGCCGCCCCCGAATGCTATGAAAACGAAAGTCACAGTGCGGGTCTTCTGGAGTATCCGCAATATACACGTCCCGCAGAGTTCCACGGCAGAGCCGTGCCCGACGTGCTCTTGTCGGGGCATCACGCCAACATTGAAAAGTGGCGCGCCGAGCAAGCGCTCGAGGTCACGCGCCGTATGCGCCCAGAACTTTTGGAGCGTGAGGAAAAATAAAAACGAAAGGAGGGGCTGATATGACCGAAAACCGAAGCAAAAACCGCATCGGTCGCTTTTTTGCGTCGACCACGGACCGCGTCTACCGTGCCATCAGAAAAGGACCTGTCGGCCGCTTCTTCTCTGCATATTCTGTTAGTAACGGACTGTACAACGGGATGCTCTTGCGCCCCGTTCGCCGCCGCAAGCAGGGAAGTCCCTTGCGCCGCGGTCTTGCCAAGGCGATGGATCGCAGTTTGTTGCGCGGACTTGCGCATTCGATCCTGAACAGGATCTGTCGGTGCAGTTTGCGTACCGTGGGACTGTTTTTGTTCACAACGGGTGCGTATTCCGCCGTCATCAATTGGTTGATCGCCTCGGTTTGGCAGGACAGCGCGCCCGATGCGCTCGGCCTTTTCGTGGGGCTTGCCCTGATTCTTGTCGGGTTTTTGCTCTTTTTCTCGGGCACGTCGGTCGGCTATGCGGTCGGCAGAAGCGCCACGCTCGGGGTTGTACTGCGCGAGGTACTGGGACTGTCCGAGGACGTGTTTGCGGATATGCCCCAACAGGGAAAACAGGGCTACGTCCTGACCGTGCCCCTCGGTATGGCGGTGGGTACGTTGTCCGCGCTGATCGGCCCCTTGTATTTGCTCGTAGCGGTTCTTCTGCTGCTGTTGGCGCTCGTGGTGTTTACCACACCCGAGGCGGGCGTGCTGTTGCTGATCTTTGTTGTCCCCTTTATCGGATTGTTGCCGTACAGTGAATTGCTTTTGGCCGTGGGCGTTCTGCTTTCGCTTTGCGGTTATGCCTGCAAACTGTTGCGCGGCACACGTGCGTTCCATATGGAGATTCAGGACGCCGTAGTGCTCGCACTCCTCGTTTCCGTGCTACTCGGCGGCTTTTCGGCGTCGGACGGTGCATTTTCCCGCAGTGTGACCGCCGCGGTGCTGATTGCACTGTATTTTTCCGCCGTCAATACGCTGACCACGCCACAGTGGCTTCAGCGTTGCCGCAGAACGTTGCTCGGCTCCGCTACGGTCGCGGCGATGTATGCCATTGTGCAGTTTGTTGTCGCACTGGCAGAGGCGATCCAGTCACCCCGTGAGGTTAATATGGCCGAGATCGGTCGCGCGGTGCGCGCGGGATTCCTCGACCATAGCACGTTTGCCTATTTCATGGTGCTCGTGTTCCCGTTTGCGATGTACGCGTTCGCGCGCATGCGCGCCCACCACCGCCTGCCCGCAGGACTTGCCTGTGTGTCGATCGTGGTGGCAACGGCACTTACCTGGGTGCAGAGTGCATGGATCGCAATGGCCGTGGAACTCATCGTGATGTGTCTCGTGTGCGCCAAGCGCTTCGTGCCGTATATGCTGATGCTGCTCTCACTCCTTCCCGTGGTCGTGGTGCTTTTACCCGCCACACTGCGCGAGCGTATAGCACGCGTGCTGTTTGAGGGGTCGGATCTTGCCTCCTCCCGCACGGGCGTGGCAGGTGAGTTTGCCGCACAGGTCTTTTTTGAGCGTGGTTCGGGCTTTTTCGGTCGGGGCGCGGGACTCCTGCGACTCCTGTTTGGCTTGGGTGACGGCGGTATTGAGGCCGTTTGCGTCTTGTATACCGAACTCGACTCTGCCGCACTTGTGGTCAGTTTTAACTTCTGGTTGTATCGCTTGATGGAGGGCGGCGTGCTCGGCGTGATCCTGCCCGCACTGCTTTTCTTCCTGTTGTTACAAAATTGTTTCTCGATTCTGCACCGTATGAGCAATACTAAGGAATACGTTCTGCCCGTCGCGGGCGTGGTCACGGTGTGCGGTGTGCTGGTGAGTAGTATATTCCGCTATGCGTGGTACGATCCCGCCGCACTGCTTGCATTCTTTGCCGTTACGTCACTGATCACGGCTGATGCGCGCTATCACCGTTCCCAGGAAATGCCCGTGAACGAGATGGACAGCAGTACCAGCTTTGCGGAATTCGAATATCAGATCAAGGGGAGTGCCAGGAGTGCCGCCCCGCAGGAGGAGGTAAAGGATGAGCCATAACAGATCGGATCTGCAAAGAGATGGTGCGGGACACGCAGACGCGGTCCAACGCGGCCACGGAGGACGCAGATGGTTGTACCTGGTCGTGGACGTATTATTGCTCGCGGCCATCGTCAGTGCCGTGTTTTTCCTCGTGGTGCTCCTCACGCCTTTAAATCCTTTCGGGGGTAAGGATACCGAACAAAAAACGGTGCTGTATACGTTGGAGATCACGGGCGTGGACCGCACGTCTCTGGAATCTCTTCACCGCGGTGACAGCGTCCTGGACGCGGCTACGGGCAGTAAACTCGGAGAGGTCGTGAGTGTGGATAGCCGTCCGTATGAATTCTATACGGAGATCCCCACCGACCAGCCCGACGAGCATCTGAACAGCCACGTGGTGACTAAGGACACGCGTGACGATGCGTATACGGTGACGGTTACCGTGCGCGTGGAGGCCGAATACCGTGCAGGTGTCGGCTATACCGCCGAGGATTGCCGTATTGCCGTAGGGCGCGTATACGAGTTGCATTTTCCCGCCTATGTGGGAAAGGGCGTCTGTGTGACGCTCGGCGTGGAGTAAGGGGGCGTTTGTGATGAAAGAAAAAAGAACGGAACGCCGCTTTAATCTGTTGGATGCGGCACTCTTGCTGTTGGTCCTTTTGCTGGCACTTGGCGTGTGGCAACGCCAGAATCTGCAACGCCTGTTTACCGTGGATGAAGTGTTGGACGAATACACCGTCACCTTTGAGATCAAGAAAATGAGAAGTACGACCGTTGACCTTCTGGACGACGGCACGGTCTTTTATACCGAAAACGAGGGCGAACGCCTGGAACTCGGTACGCTCACGGGCCAGGTCGCGGCCTCCGCCGCCAGAGTCGAGTTGTACGATCGCAACGGACAACTGGTGCAGGCAGTTTATCCGCAGGACCCTTACGAATACCTGCTGGACGTAACGGGTACGCTGAAGTGTGCGGGCGTGGAGCGCGACGGCTCCTTCCTGCTTGGCGGAAAGATGTATCTGGCCTACAACAAGACGGTGGTCGTGCAAACCGAATCGGCTGATTTCGAGATCCTGATCACGGGCGTAGCCAAAAGTGAGTAATTCGAAACGCTTCGACCCTGAAGCGTTGCTTTTCGACGCTTTCAGCACTTGCTTCTTTTGCAATGCCCACAAAGCGCAATAAATCGTCAAAATTCACAGATTCGCGTTGGAGGAATCGGTGAAATATCCTCAAATTGCCCATTGATTTCCCGCGCACTATTTGTTATACTATTTATACTAACACGCAAGGTGCGTCCTTTTGTCGCGCCAAAATGAAGAAATGGAGCATGCGATCTATGATTTCACGGGACATTACCATCACCAATGCCATTGGCTTGCATGCACGGCCCGCCACCTTTTTTATCCAGAAGGCAAACTGCTACAAGAGCACGATCTTCGTGGAAAAGGATGATCGTCGTGTAAATGCCAAGAGTTTGCTTGGTGTGCTTTCTCTCGGTATCGCTCAGGGTATGACCGTAAAGCTCGTCGCCGAAGGCCTGGACGAGGTCGAGGCGCTGGACGGTCTGGCGGCACTGGTAGGAACCGGATTCGAAGAGCAATAACGAAAGACAAATCTGCGGGGTGTCAAATTTGGCACCCCGCAATTTTTGAGTAGCCGCAGGGCTAGGTAATCCGAACTCGGTTTTGAAGGGTAAATCGACGTACGTGCTTCGGTAAATTTCCTTGCAATATCCGCATATTGCCGCGAAAATTTATCTTGCCCGTCCTGCCGATCTGCTCCTTCAAAACTCTTCGACCCCAAAGCTTTGATTTTTGTGTGATTTTGGTGCTTGGCGTTCGCAGCCAAGTGCGGACTTTGCAAGAGCGGCAAGTGCCGAAAGCGCCGAAAAGCATTGCTTTAGGGCGGGTTCGGATCACTCCCTCTTGCCTACAAATTTTTTGAAAGGAGGAACGGCGATGCAGACCGAGGAGATCCGTCGGCAACTTTTGCAAAAGGCCAATGAATTGCCGCTCACTCCGGGCGTTTATATCATGCGCAACCGCGAGGGGCGTGTGATCTACGTCGGAAAATCCAGAAAACTCAAGGCGCGCGTTTCCCAGTATTTTCAAAACAGTCTCAAAAGCGTCAAAACCGCCCGTATGGTGTCGCAGGTGGCCGCCTTTGATTACTTCTTGTGCGACACGGAGATCGAGGCGTTGGCTCTTGAAAATACGCTCATCAAGCAGCATTCTCCCAAATATAACATTCGACTCAAGGATGCCAAGTCCTATCCCTATATCAAGATCACGGCGGAGCCCTATCCGCGCTTGCGCTTCACGCGCACAAGAGCCGCGGATAAGGCGCGCTATTTCGGCCCGTATTCGGGCACGTCGGTCGCGGGCGGTGTGTTGCACACTCTGGAAAAGACCTTGCGTTTGCCCACCTGCAACCGTTCCTTTCCGCGCGATATCGGCAAGAAACGCCCCTGTCTGTACCATCAGCTCGGGCAGTGTTGTGCCCCCTGTACGGGCAAGGTGAGCGAGGAGGAATATGCCGAACTGATCCACCTTGCCACCGAGATCCTGCGCGGCAATACCGCCGAGGCCATTCGCGTGCAACGCGAGAAAATGGAGGCGGCGGCCGAACTCGAGCAGTACGAAAAAGCGGCGGCGTACCGCGATCGCGTGTTTGCACTGCAAAAACTCTCTCAAAAGCAAAAGGTCGTGGCCGCTCCCGATACCGCCGAGGACGTGTTCGGCTTCTACCAGGACGATTACGGTGCCGCGATGTCGGTGTTTTACGTGCGCGAGGGCGCACTCATAGATAAAAGTGAGGTCGTGTTCGGAGCGGACGAGATTGTGGAGGCCGAGTCTTTGCTTTCTTTTGTCCTGGAGCACTACCGCCGCCGCGAGGATATTCCGCCGCGTATTCTGCTTTCCTTTGAAGCGGACGAGGAGGATCTCGCACCCCTTGCCGAATTGCTTGGCAAAACGGCGGGACGTAAGGTGCAGATCTATTTGCCGCAACGCGGTGAGCGCCGCGGGCTTTGCGCCCTTGCGGTGCAAAACGCGCGCGAGAGACTGGCGGCCGCGCGCCGTGACAGTGAGAAAAACGATGACGCTATGGTGCGCCTTGCCGCGATGCTTGCGCTTGAGGTGGTGCCTTCGCGCATCGAGAGTTATGATATTTCCAACTTGGGCAGTGAGTATAAGACCTGCGGTATGATCGTGTACGAGAACGGAAAATTCGCCAAGAGCGAGTACCGCACCTTCCGCATTCGTGACGTGCAGGGCACGGACGATTATGCCTCCATGCGCGAAGCGATCGCACGTCGCTTTTCGCATCTTTCGGATGCCGACGGCAGTTTTGCCGTCCTGCCCGATCTCATTTTGCTGGACGGCGGCGCCGCTCACGTCGGCGTGATCCGTGGGCTTCTCGCCGAACTCGATATCAACGTGCCTGTGTTTGGCATGGTGAAGGACGACTTCCACAAGACCCGTGCACTCTGCACGGAGAGCGAGGAAATTTCCATCGCCCAGGATCGCGGTGTCTTTACTGCGATCTACCGTATTCAGGAGGAGGTGCATCGCTTTTCTGTCAAGCGAATGAGCGATGCCAAACGCACAAGTTTGCGCACCTCGAGTCTGGAAAAGATCCCCGGCGTCGGACGCGCCAAGGCCAAACTGCTTTTGTCGCATTTCGGCGGACTTGCGGCCGTGCGTGCGGCTGACCGCGAGGCACTGGCGAGCGCCCCGGGCATCGGCCCTGTACTCGCTGATACGATCTACCGTCATTTTCACGGAAAGGAGATGCCACCGATATGATGCATATTATCACGGGCGCGGCACGCGGTGTGCGTCTGGAAACGCTGGACGGGACTCTGACGCGTCCCACCTCGGAGCGTGCCAAGGAGGCCATATTTTCCATGTTGCAATTCGACCTGCAGGGGCGCCGTGTCCTGGACCTGTTTGCGGGATCGGGACAACTCGGGTTGGAAGCAGTGAGCCGCGGTGCTTCGCTTGCCGTGCTTGTGGACGGTGCGCGCGAGGCCGTGGAGGTCATTCGACGCAACGTGGCAAAGACAAGGCTTAGTGAGGGCGTGCGCGTGGTGCAGAGCGATGCGCTGTCCTACCTGAACGGCTGCCGCGAGGAGCCCTTTCATCTGGTGTTCCTTGACCCGCCCTATGCGGCGGGGCTTTTGCCCGCAGCGCTGACGGCGCTTTGTAAGCGCGACCTGCTGTCTGTGGGTGCTACGGTTGTGGCCGAGTGCGGAGATCCCCGCGATCTTTTCGGTGGGGACGAGGCGCTGGCGGCTCAATATGAGATATTTAAGTCGAAACGATACGGCGCGGCGCACGTGTTTTTCCTGTCGCCCGCAGGCAAGAGGGAGTGATCCGAACCCGCCCTAAAGCGTTGCTTTTCGGCGCTTTCGGCACTTGTCGCTCTTGCAAAGTCCACACTTGGCGGCGCACGCCAAGCACCAAAATCACACAAAAATCAAACGCTTCGGGGTCGAAGAGTTTTGAAGGAGCAAATCGGCAGGACGGACAAGATAAATTTTCGCGGCAATATGCGGATATTGCAAGGAAATTTACCGAAGCACGTACGTCGATTTGCCCTTCAAAACCGAGTTCGGATTACTCCCTCTTGCCTAGCCGCACGGAGTCGAACACGTGAGTCCTGCGGCTACGGGTCATTTTTTCTTTTGTTCGGAGGTAGGATGGCAGGTATCGCGCATCGCGCACTGCCCACAGCCACAGCCGCAACCGCTCTCACCCGCGCGACGGGCGCGGATCCGCGAAACGACGATGGCGACGACAATGCCCGCGATAACGGCGAGGGCCAGTATCGTACCCCAGTTTTGTGCAAGCCAGGCAGGCATAGCATTTCCTCCTTTATTTTATCTTGACGGTCTTTTCCAGTCTCGTTGCCTCTTTGTAGGGACGGAGCATCAGATACGTACCGCCCGCGATCGCCGCGAAGGCAAGAATGACACAGACCACACCGAAGGCACCGTTCACGTTGCCCGTGAAGAGGCATCCGAGGTTGTAAACGATCAGCGAAACGATATAGGCGAAGCCGCACTGATAGCCGATGGCAAACCAGGTCCACTTGGCACTGTTCATCTCACGTCTGATGGCACCGATCGCCGCAAAGCAGGGAGCGCACAGCAGATTGAAGACGAGGAAGGAGTAAGCAGAAAGGCGGCTCATATCCACGAAATCGAGGACGCCGAGCACGGCAACGATCTCCTCCTTGGCCACCAGTCCCATGAAGGTTGCGGCGGCGGTTTCGATCGAGGCAAAGCCAAGCGGTGCAAAGATCCACTTGACGCCCTTGCCGAAGTAGCCGATCAAACTGTTGGAAAGTTCCATCTCCAGATCGAATACGAATGCACCGTCCACCACGCCAAAGCGCGAGAGCGCCCAGATGACGACCGTGGAGAGCAGAATGATCGTACCCGCCTTCTTGATGAAGGCCCAGCCGCGCTCCCACATCGAGCGAAGCAGGTTGATGAAGGTGGGCATGTGATAATCGGGGAGTTCCATCACGAAGGGAGCAGGATCGCCTGCGAAGAGTTTGGTCTTCTTGAGGATCAGACCCGACACCACGATGGCCGCCATACCTACAAAGTAGGCACTGGGAGCCACCCACCATGCACCGCCGAAGAGTGCCGAGGAGATCAATGCGATCACGGGCAACTTGGCGCCACAGGGCATAAACGAGGTCGTCATAATGGTCATACGGCGGTCGCGTTCGTTCTCAATGGTGCGGCTCGCCATAATGCCGGGCACGCTACAACCCGTACCGATCAGCATCGGGATAAAGGACTTGCCAGACAGACCAAACTTGCGGAAGATACGGTCCAGCACGAAGGCAATACGCGCCATATAGCCGCAGGCCTCCAGGAAAGCAAGGAACAAGAACAACACCAGAATCTGGGGCACGAAGCCAAGCACGGCACCCACGCCGCCTACGATACCGTCCACCACAAGACTCTTCACGAAGGGAGCCGCGTTGATGGCAGTCAGTGCATTGTCAAACAGTACGGGAATACCCGGCACCCAAACGCCGTAGTCGGCGGGGTCGGGCGCGCCCTCCAGGATCGGATCTACCACCAGCGCCAGCACGTCGCCGTACTGCTCGCTATACGCGGCACCGTAAGAGCCCCACGCCTCCTCGAAGGCGCCGAAGTCTTTTTCCTGTACGGCACCGAGCAGATCCTCGGCACCGGGCACACCGTCATTGACGGCGAGTTGCATCGCATTCTCAAGCGCGGGGATCTGCCAAAGCGTATCCGCGGCGTACTCGTCAACGGCCTCGCCGTAAGCGCCCGATCCGATGCCGAAGAGATGCCAACCGTCACCGAACAGACCGTCATTGGTGAAGTCAGTCACCCACGTACCGACGGTACTGACGGAGATATAGTAAACAAGGAACATGATGAGCGCGAAAATGGGGAGTGCCGCAAAGCGGTTGGTCACCACACTGTCGATCTTGGCAGAGACCGTCATACGTCCCACGCTCGTCTTTTTATAACAGTTCTTGAGCTTGCGCTCGATGTAGAGATAGCGCTCGTTGGTGATGATGGATTCGGCATCGTCGTCCAGTTCCTTTTCGGCGGCAACGATGTCTTCCTCAATATGCTTCATCACGTCGGCAGGGATCTGCAGTTTCTCCAGCACCTTTTCGTCACGCTCGAAGATCTTGATGGCATACCAGCGCTGCTGATCCTCGGGAAGTCCGTGCACGGCGGCCTCCTCAATGTGCGCGATCGCGTGCTCCACGGCACCTGAAAAGATGTGCTGGGGTACCGTTTTGCCGTTTTTGGCGGCGTCAATGGCAAGTTCTGCCGCTTCTGTCACGCCCTCGATCTTGAGTGCGGAAATTTCCACAACGGGGCATCCGAATTGACGGGAAAGGCCCTCGATGTCGATCTTATCCCCCTTCTTGCGTACCACGTCCATCATATTGATGGCGATCACAACGGGAATACCAAGTTCGGTCAGTTGCGTGGTCAGGTACAGATTGCGCTCGATGTTGGTACCGTCCACGATGTTGAGGATCGCATCGGGGCGTTCCTCTACCAGATAGTTACGCGCCACGACCTCCTCAAGCGTATAGGGGGAAAGCGAGTAAATACCAGGCAGGTCGGTGACGATGACACCGTCGTGCTTTTTGAGTTTACCCTCTTTTTTCTCTACCGTAACGCCGGGCCAGTTGCCGACGAATTGATTGGAGCCCGTCAGTGCGTTAAACAACGTCGTTTTACCGCTGTTCGGGTTCCCCGCAAGTGCGATTCGCAGATCCATTGATTTCTCCTCTCTCGTGTTAGGAATCACTAACCTTCATTTTATAAAAATGTATCGCGCAGAAGCAGATCATTCTACCTCGATCTTTTCTGCATCCTCCAAACGGAGCGACAACTCATAGCCGCGCACCGTCACCTGCATCGGGTCACCCAGCGGAGCCACGCGGTGTACGTAGATCTCCACGCCCTTTGTGATACCCATATCCATAATGCGGCGCTTGATCGCGCCCTCACCGTGGAGTTTGACGACCTTGGCACGACTACCGATCTTTACCTGTCGAAGTGTGTTCATGTATATTCCTCCTGTCAAAGCGGCAGAGCCATTTGTTAGTCTTGGCTAATGCCTTGGGTCAAAAAACAAGTTAGCGCGTACTAACTGCTTATATTATATGCGAGGTTGGGGCAAATGTCAACAGTTTTTCCCTTTTTTTGACGTTTTTGTGAGAATGCACATATTCGGATCATTTTAACAAGATCGTGTGCGCATTCTGCATAACAAAGCACCCCCAACAGTGACTGTTGGGGGTGCTTGATATTACACTTCATCGATCTTGAGCAAGCGTGCGCTGTTGATCAGAATGATGAAGGCGCCGATGTTATGCAAAAATGCGCCTGCAAGGGCAGAGATCACACCAAAGCCCGAAAGCAGGATCATCACCGCCGAGGAGGCAAAGGCAAGACCGATGTTCTGATACATCAGGCGTCTTGTCATCTTGGCCACCTTGATGGCAAACGGAATATTGTTCAGATTGTTGTTCATCAGGGCAATATCCGCGCTCTGAATGGCAGTATCCGAGCCCATCGCACCCATGGCGATGCCGACGTCGGCCTCCTTGGGCGCCAGTGCATCGTTGATGCCGTCACCCACGACCGCCACACAGCCCTGCTCGCGCAACGCCTTGACGCGGTCGAGTTTGTTCTGCGGCAGAAGTTCCGCATACGCCTCGTCGATGCCTGCGGCCGCGCGTATACGCTCCGCGGACTTTTTCTTGTCGCCCGTGAGCATCACGGTGCGCTCCACGCCCTCCTCGCGCAACAGCGCAAGACTTTCGGGCACTTCGGCACGCAGACGGTCCTCAAACAGAATTCTGCCAAGGATCACGCCGTCCTGCACAATATAGTTCACAGGGCCCGTGCGATCCTCGTCTGCAATGTCCAAAACGTCGGGCGGCAGAGTGGCGCCCTGCTCCGTGGCAAACGCCAGTGAGCCGAACAGCACGCGCGTGCCTTCCACCACGCCCTCCACGCCCTTGCCGACGTACTCACGCGCCGTGGTCACGGGCAGGAAGTCGAGCCCGCGCTCGGTGCAAAGTCGCACAACGGCACGGGAGGCGGGATGCAACGAAGCATCCGACACGGCGGCGGCCAGTGTCAGTAAGCGCGTCTCGTCGCACGAGAAGGGAGAGATCTCGCCCACGGCAAGATCGCCCTCGGTCACGGTACCCGTCTTATCGAAAGCCACCGTCCTCACGTCGCAGAGTTGCTCAATGAACTTGGAGTTTTTGATCAGGATACCGCGCTTCGTGCTAACGGCCAGTGCCGCGATCATCGGCGCGGAGGAAATGAGCATATGTCCGCAGGGGCAGGAGACCACCAGAATGGAGATGGCCTTGGAAACGTCTCTTGTCACAAGGCCCACGGCGGCGGCAATAGCCAGAACGAGCGGAATATAATAGTACATAAATTTATCCACGATGCGCGCTTCGGGCACCTGGATCTTTTCGCTCTCCTCCAAAAGGGAGAGGATCTTGGAAAACGAGGTGTCGCTATGTTCCTTCTCCACACGCACGGTGAGCATACCGTCGATATTGAAGGTGCCCGCAAACACCTTGTCTCCCACAAAAGCGGGGGCAGGCTCGGGCTCACCCGTCAGCGATTTCTGATCCATGTGCGACTCACCCGCGACCACCACACCGTCCACGGGAACGGCACAGCCGGGTTTGATCAGGATCAGATCGCCCACGCGAAGTTCCTTTGCGCTCACTTCCCTCTCCTCATGGGTATCGGGATCGTAAAGAAGCGCGGTATCCGACTGCATCTTCTTGAGGCCCTCGATCACGTCGCGGCCGCCCATAATACTGCGCTCCTCAAAGAAGTGCACGATGTTCAGCACCACGGGCACGGTGATCGCCAGTACGTACTGACGGTCAAGGAAACAGGCGATGATCGCGATCGTCACAAGGATCTCCATCGCGTGATTCACGTTACGCGAGGCAAAGCCGCGCACGGCGGTGATCAACATCGGAACACCCTCAATGAGAATGCCGATCAGATAAATCAGTGCCGCGATCGATGCTTTGGCGGGAAACAGCCACTCGTAGCAAAGCCCCGTAAGCAGGGCACCGAGTGCAATAAAATCAAGCAACAGATTGCGCGTGATCCTGCGGCGGTCGGCCGCACTGAGCGACTCGACCGACAGTTCCGCAAGGCGTTGCTTGCCCATATTTTCTATATCTCTCATAGTTATAATTCCTTATGGCACCACGATGTTCGGCGTGTTGCCGTCCACCACGATCTCTTTGCCGATCTTGTCGTAGATCTCGGCCATTTTCTCGTTGTATACGCGCAGGATTACGATATCGGGATCCTTTTCATACTCCTCAAGCAAACCGTAGAACTCTGCCATCAGGTCGCGTGCCGCGCTCACGGCGGCGTTCTGCTCCACGCGTGCGTTCGTTACCGCGGCGTTTGCCTCGGTCTGCGCTACGGGAATGATGGTATCGTGATATTGCTCTGCCTCGGCGATGCCCGTCTGAACCTCCACCGTAGCGGAGTTCACGCTGTCAAAGATGGACTTGACCTCGCGGGGGGGCGCGATGGAACCGATGTCAAGACTGGTGATCTGCACACCGCAACCAAGGCGGTCAAGCGTGGCCTGCGAGCGCGCGATCACGTCACCCACAAAGGCCTCTTTGCCGCCCGTCAACAGCGAATCAATGGATACAGAGGCCACGTGCTCGGTGATAGCACCGCTGACGATGCCCTTCACCGTGCTCTGCACGTCATTGGTATACAGCGCGTACGCCACGGGATCGCTTACCACGTATTTCACGGAGGTGGAGATCACGGCAATGTTGTTGTCGCCCGTGATGCAGTATCCGTTCTCGGAGATCGTCTCGCTCATCACGCCGCTTGTATAATGTGTATCCACGCTCAATTCAAACACCTTGCCCGTCGGCACGGTGATGACCTCATCGATCACATAGGGGAATGCAAACAGAAGACCCGGCTCATGGATCTGCTCCTCGCGCGTGTCGCCCGTGAGTTTGCCAAAGCGCAATACAATGGCAACCTCGCCCTGCTCCACGGTGCGGATACCGCTCACAAGTATCACCAAAACGATGGCCAGAACCACCCATTTGAAATACTTGATCGCAGTACCGAGCAGATCGGCCACAAAGCCGCCCCGCTTTTCCCCTTTTTTCTCATGCGTTGCGTTCATATTCAATTCCCCGCCCCGTTCGTATCAAGAGAAGCGTTGCTCTCCTGTGCGGCCTTCACCTTTGCGAGCAGTTCTTCGGAGAACAGTCCGTCCAGGAACTCGCCCTTCTGCACGATCAGCGTGGTATCGTCGCCCACGGAATTGAGCACGGTCTCCAATTCCAGAAGGAATTGGAACAGATCCTTGTTGGCGCTTTGTGCATCCGCATAGATCTGTGCGACCAGTTTCTGGGTCTCGGCGTCGATATCAGCGGCCTCCTTGGCGCCGTCGGCGCGGATCTTCGATGCCTCGGTATCGGCGGCATAGATGATAGCCGATGCCTGACGCTGGCCGTCTGCGGTGATCTGATCAATATATTTCTGGCGGTCTGCGCTCATCTGCTTGAACACACTGTCAAGGTTGGTGTCGGGCAGAGAGAGTTTCATAATGCTGACCTCGCTCACCTCAATGCCGTACTGGGCGGCGGCGTGCGTACGCACCTGCTCAAATATGGTCTGCTCGATCTCGGCAAGGCGAAGCTGATCGACGTTGGAGGACACGACGTTAGCAAGTTCGTATTTTCCCAGCACACTGTTGGACGCATTGATGATGAGATCGTTGATGTAGATCTCCGCCACGGCATTGTCACCCACGCTCTTGTGATACTGCAAGGGATCGCTCACGTGCCATACGGCAAAGGATTGCAAAATGATATTGCGCTTATCCTGCGTCAGCGTCTCCAGGTAGGAGGATTCGGTGTACTGATTTCTCATATCGTACTTCACCACGTTCTCAAAGGGCCAGGGGAGACGCGCGTAAAGACCTGCCTCGGTCACTTCTTCGCGCACCGCGCCAAAGCGGGTGATCACGGCATATTCGCCCTCTCGCACCTCTGCAGTGAAGCCGAAGAAGGCAAGCACCAGCACGAGCATCGCGCCGATGATCCATTTCAAAATTCCTTTATTCTTCATACGTTGCTCCTTCGCACTCATTTACCTTTGTTGTAGATGACAACGCCATCACCGAAATACAGATAACTGCTGTCGATGCCGTCGCCTACAATATACAGACGCTTACCCTCATACACCTGAGAAAGCGTTTCCAGATACTTGTAGTAACAGAACGCATCGGGAAACTCCTCGTACGCCTCGGCCATGGCCATAAACTCGGCCACCGCCGCGATCGCCGCGGCCACTTCCTCGTGCTGTCGCGCATTGGCGCTCTCGATCTCGCTGTTGGCGTCCTGCCTTGCGTAAATGATCTTGGCCTCGGACAAACCTTCGGCGTCACTCAGCGTTGCCTCGCGCTCCAGTTCGGCGTTGACCACGCCCTGATAGATCTCGGAGACCTCCACGGGCGGGTGAATGCTTTCAATAATGACGTCGCACACGGCAAGACCGCAGGCCGCCGTATCCAGATACGCGGCAAGCCCTTCCTCGATGTTCTGCGAGAGAAGTGCGCGATCCTCGGCCAGGATATCGTCCAGCGTCGTCGTCACGGTCAGATCCGTGATGAGCGAATAGGCGGTAGCGTTGAGGATCTGCTCGGGCTCGGCGGAGCAGGTCACGTACTCGGCAAGATCGTCGATCTTGTACTTGATGCGGATATTGACGGAGACCAGTTCGTTGCCGTCACCCAGCAACAACTTGTACTCGGTGCCGCCGTGCGACTCGGTCCAGAGAAGATCCGTTTGTGCGGTATGCTCGTAGCCAACGACCATCTCCTGCACCTTTTCGGTCTCATACACCTCCACCTTATCCAACGGGTAAGGCAGGGTGAAGTGAATGCCTGCGTCCAACACACGCTCACAACGGCCGAAGCGGTAGAGCATACCGTGCTGGTAGGGCTCGATCTGGGTGATGCCCGTGGAAAGCCAGAAGCACACCACTACACCGAGCAGGACGGCGGGTATCAAGCGAGCGGCCACCCTGATGCCGTAAAGCGAGCGCAACGTGATGCCCGTGCTCCGCTCCAGGTAGGTGAGCAGATCCTCCTCTTCCCCGTTTTTGCGGGAGAAGGGGCGCGGGATCACAAGCAACGCGCCCGTGGCATATTCCTTACGCAAAAAGCCATTTACGAGTGATGCAAGCAGGAACACAAGGCAGTACACCGCCACGATCCATTCCGCCACGCGGAGCACGGCGGCGGTTTTAAAGAGGCCGACCACGTCCACTGCGGCACACACCGTCACCGCCAGCACGTTGAAGCGAAGCACGTCCAACAGTGAGGTGAGCGAGCGGCGCAACTCCGCATCGGTTGCAAAGTGCTTCAGCACTTTGGAGAGCACCAACAAAACAGCAAAGGAGGCGGCAAGCAGTAACAGATGGAAATAGGTGAAACGGCTCTCGGGCAGTGCGGCGACGCCCGTGCGCACAAGGAAAAATCCCGTTGTGCCGAGGATCGCAAGCGAGAGGACGAGCCAGATAAGACCCGACCAACGCAGAAAACTCTTACCGATGGCACGCGCCACACGCCCAAGGACAGCGAGCAAGCGCCGCAGGGCGCGCGCGTTCTCCTTCGTTTCGGGCGGTGTCGCAAGGGCATTCTGCAAACCCGACGTCAACACGGGCCAGAGAAGATTCAAAAGCAAAAGCGTCACGATGCCGCTGTGCAGTATGCCGAGCATCTGCCAGGGCGGTGAGGACGCACGCACGCCGAAGATCAGCGCCGCCACGCCGACGAGCAGGAGCGCCGCCGTCGTGAGAAGGTGCGCTGAGCGCGTCCTGTCAAAACCATGTTCGTTCTTCCTTTTCATATGTGAAAACGATCCTTTCCGTCAAGCAAAACCTATTTTTGATATAATGTGAAACCGCACCATCACGGTATTAAGCATTATAACAAATTTGCTGCGGTTTTGCAAGCATTTATTGTGATTATTTACAAGAGATATACATTTGCGTTCACAGTTACACGAATTTGGTGCCCCGTGCGATATTTTTTCTTGACATCGCCCTGGGTTTCGGGGTATAATTTGCTTATGGAACGGCTCCCTACTCTTGCCGTTCAGAAGGAGTTTTTATGCGTATTGCCATTCTTGGTTACGGCAATCTCGGCCGCGGTGTTGAGAGTGCCATCCGTCAAAATCCCGACGCGGAACTTGTTGCCGTCTTTACCCGTCGCGCGCCCGAGAGCGTGACACTTCGTACTGCGGGCGTTCCCGTGCTTCATATCGACCGCGCCCTTGACATGAAGGATCAGATCGACGTACTGATCATCTGCGGCGGCTCCGCCACGGATCTGCCCGTGCAGACCCCCGCGTTTGCCGCGCACTTCAACGTGGTCGACAGTTTCGACACCCACGCCAAAATCCCCCAGCACTTCGCCGCCGTGGACGAGAGCGCAAGGAAAGGCGGCAAGGTCGCCGTGATCTCGGCGGGCTGGGATCCCGGTATGTTCTCCCTCAACCGCCTGTATGCGGGCGCAGTCCTGCCCGACGGCACCGATTATACCTTCTGGGGCAAGGGCGTGAGTCAGGGACACTCGGACGCCATTCGCCGCATTGAGGGTGTGCTTGACGCAAGGCAGTACACCGTACCCGTGCCCGCCGCGCTGGACGCGGTGAGAAGCGGCACGTGCCCCGTGCTCACCACCAGAGAAAAGCACACGCGCGAGTGCTACGTAGTGGCCGCCGAGGGCGCCGACCTTGCGCGAATTGAGCGCGAGATCGTGACGATGCCCAACTACTTTGCCGATTACGATACCACCGTGCACTTCATTTCCATGGAGGAGTTGAAGCGCGACCACGCGGGCATTCCCCACGGCGGCAAGGTCATTCGCTCGGGCAAAACGGGATTCGAGGGCGAGCACACGCACCTGATCGAATACAGTTTGAAGTTGGATTCCAACCCCGAGTTCACCTCCTCGGTACTGGTGGCTTGCGCAAGAGCCGCCTACCGCATGAACCGCGAGGGCACGTCGGGTTGCAAAACCCTGTTTGATATTCCGCCCGCTTACCTTTCGCAAAAAAGTGACGAGGAGCTGCGCGCTACGTTGCTTTGATATAAAAAAACACGCCGACACGTCGGCGTGTTTTTTTATTCGTGAAATTTAATGGAATGCTCTGCGGCACAGTTCGGCATAGTAGCCGTTTGCGCGCATCAGTTCCTCGTGTGTGCCCTTCTCCGAGATGTGTCCCTCCTCCATTACGAGGATCAGATCCGCGTGTCGCACGCTGAGCGGGCGATGGGAGATCAAGAAAGTGGTATGTCCCTTGGTATATTCCTCCAAAGCGTGAATGACGTCCGCCTCCACGGTGGGATCCAGCGCCGTCATCGCCTCATCGAAAATGAACATCGGGCGACGTTGCAACAGTGCGCGTGCGATGCCGATCTGCTGACGTCTGCCCTCGGAGAGCGTGATGCCGATCTGCTGACGTCTGCCCTCGGAGAGCGTGATGCCGTGTCCAAGCAGGGTGTCGTAACCGTTCGGCAAGGAACGGATAAACCCGCCAAGCCCCACACGGTCGCAGACTTCGCCGATCTCCTCGTCCGAGAGCCCCTCTGTGCAGTACGCAAGGTTTTCTCTCACCGTTCCCTCAAAGATCCAGGGGGCTTGCACCACGTAGGAGAAACATTCGTGAAGCCGCGTGCGGGAGAGTTCGGAAACGGGAACACCGTCGATGCAGATCTCACCCTGATCGGGTGCGTAAAAGCCCGCGAGCAGGTGTGCAAGCGTGGTTTTGCCCGAGCCCTCGCGGCCAAGCACGGCCACGCGCGTGCCGGGCGGCACGTCGAGCGTCAGGTCCTTGACCACGGCGCGTTTGTTTTCGGGATAACGGAAGGTCACGTGCGAGAAGGTGACGTGCCCCCGCACGGGAGCGGCCAAACCGCGAGTGTCGGCATGCTCGTTTTCTTCCTCACTCTCGAGGAACTCATACACACGGTCGCCTGCCGCCGCGGCGGATTGCAAGGCCTGCATCACGGCCGCTATCTCGGCAAACGGGTGTGAAAAATGATGCACGAAGAACATAAACGCGACGATCACACCGAAAGAGATGTGATTGCCCATGACGAGCAGTGCACCCACTACGCATACGGCAAGATAGCCGAAGTTTGCGATAAAGGTAAGCAGGGGGGAGAGCAATCCCGTGAGAAATCTTGCGTGATAGGTGCTGGCGGTGAGTTTGCGGTTCAGTGTGCGGAAGGTCTCGCGCACGGTTGCCTCGCCGCCGCAGGAGCGCACCGTTTCGTGCGCGGTGTAGATCTCTTCCACGTGGGCGCTCATCTCACCCAGGTGTTTCTGTCCGCGCGCAAAATATTTCTGCGCGTGGGACATAATAAGGAGCATTGCGCCAAATCCGAGCGACGTGGCGACCACCGCTACCACCGTCAGCGTCATATCCGTGAGCGCCATCATCACAAGCGAGCCTGTGAGCATCGCGACGGCGGGGATCAGGTCGGCCAGTGTTTCGTGCAGGGCGTGTCCGACCGCGTCCACGTCGTTCACGGTGCGCGAGAGCACGTCGCCCGTGGCGGTGCTGTCACAATCGCGCGCGTCCATGCGATTGATCTTTTGGAACACGTGCAAGCGAATGTGGTGCGACACGTGCTGTGTGAGACCCGACATCACAAAACGGCTGATGCCGCTCGTGACAGCGGCCAACACATAGAGCAGTGCGGCAATGCCCGCAAGGCGCAGAAAAGCGGGCATTTCCACACCCGTTTCAAGACTTGTTGCAACAAGGTCGGTCAGTTCCGCCAGTTTCAGGGGTGCAAAAATGGTAAGCGCCGTAGAAGCGAGCACAAAGAAAAGCGCGAGAAGTATGCCGGAGGTGTAAGGGCGGCAATCGCGGAGCAAGCGAAGCCACACGGAGAAAAAGTTTCTGTCTTTTTTAGTGTGTTTGTCTGCATATCTCGTACCGTTAGCAGGTGTTTTACGCATTTTGGCTCACCTCCAGTCTTTGGGCATCGGCAATGCGCCGATAGGCCTCACACGAGGCAAGCAACGTGTCATGCGTACCGCAACCAACCACGGCACCGCCCTCCAGCACCACGATCCTGTCGGCGTGCAGAACGGTCGTCACGCGTCTGGCGATCGTCACGGTGGTGAGATCGGGGCGGTACGCCGCGATCGAGGTCTGCAACGCGCGCACCGAGGTCAGGTCGAAGGCGGAGAAAGCATCGTCCAGTATGAGAATCTCGGGCTCTTTACACAGCGCGCGCATCACCGCGATACGCTGTGCCTCGCCTGCGGAAAGATTGACGCCGCCCTCGACCACGTGCGTTTTCGCACCGTCGGGGAGTTCGTGCATCATATCCTCGGCGCACGCGATCCGCACAAGCTCGGCAAGGCGCTCATCGGAGAGTTCCCGCGCACCGCCGTTGCCAAAGGCGATATTCTCACGCACACTGCCCGCAAACAGGAAGGGATCGTGCCCCACGTATCCGATCTTTTGGTGCAATGCATCTTCATAATAGTCACGTAAATCCACACCGTCTACGGTGATATTTCCCTTTGCAGGGTCATAATGCCGCATGATCAGGTGCACGGCGGCACTCTTGCCGCTATGGATCCCGCCGATGATCGCCACGTGTTCGCCACGCGCCGCCTCGAAACTGACGTCGCGCAAGGTGTCCTCGTGTGCATCGGGATAACGGAAGGTGACGTGCGACACGCGCAACTCACCCACAACACCGTCAGGAGACTTGGTGACGCTTCCCTCCTTCACGCCGGGCTCTGTGTCCAACACCTCGCGAATGCGCTTGGCCGAAACCACGGCACGCGGCAGAAGCGTGGTGGCAGTGGCAAAGAGCAAAAAGGCAGAGAGGATCTGCATCATATAGGAGAGGAAGGAGACGGACTCGGAGAACACGGTAAGACGTGCCGTGGCCGCCGAGGCATTGATCAGCAACGCGCCGACGAAATAGATCACAATGGTCACGATGTTGCTTGTCAGTTGCATTGCAGGAGACAACAGCGACATCACGCGTGCGGTATACAAATGCGTGTGCGTCAGGCGTTCGTTGGCCTCCTCAAAACGGTGCTCCTCAAAGCGCTCGCCGCCACCCGCACGAATGGCGTGCAGGCCCTGAAGGTTATCGCGCGTGATACGGTTCAGATCGTCCGAGAGCGTCTGCATACGGCGAAACTTCGGATAACAAAGTGCGATACATTCGACCGTCATCACAACGAGCAACGAAGTGCCCGCCATTGTCACCAGCGCCCAGGAGAGATCCCCCACGGAGATCTTTGCGATCGCCCAGACGATCTTGATCGGCGCTTTGATCACGACCTCCAGCAACAGTACAAGGGAAAGTTGCACCTGCCAGACGTCGTTGGTCGTCCGATTGATCAGACTCGGCAGTGTGAAACGGTCAAATTCCTCACCCGAGAAAGATTCCACGCGGTCAAACAGTCGCTCGCGCAACGTGCCACAGAAGGTGGCCGCCACACGCGAGGCAAGCCACACGGTAAGAACGGCGGACAGCAAACCGCCCAGCGCGCTCATCAGCATCTTGCCGCCCGTGGAGAGGATCTCACTCATCGCACTTCCCGGTGTTTCGACCAGTTCTGTGATCTCCTCCATATAATCGGGAAGTGCCAGATCCAGTGCGACCTGCAAGACGATCAGCGCAAGCGCGAGAAGCAGCAGGATCCATTCCCTTTTATTCAGATATTTCAGTAAACGGAGCATAGCGTACCCTTTCTCATAGTCCTAATATACAGCGCCTCTTGCCTTTGCGGCAAGAGGCGCTAGAATGTCAGTGAGCCGACTTTTGCTGTTTTTTACGCTTGAAATCGCGCATCTGTCCGACCACGATCGAAACGATCATAATACCGCCCGCAATGCCAAGACCGATCTTCATAGCAGTAATAAGATAGGAAAGCGCCAGTTGCATATTGCCAATGAGGAGTGCGTGCATCGCACGGTACAGATCACCGCCCGGCACGGTCGGGATCACACCCGTAAAGAGGAACACTGCCGCGGGTGCACGGCGTGTGCGCGCGCAAAACTCGGAATATACGGCGGTGAGCAACGTCGAGAACAGTGCGGCGAGGAACAACTCGCCCGTGAAAAAGGACACGATGTAGTAAGTTGCATACGTAATGATGCCGCCAAGACCCACAAAAGGCAGATGGCGCGCCTGCGTTTTGAACACCACGGCGAAGGCCGCCGCACTGAGAAAAGAGGCAACCAGTTGAATGAGAAAGGTGGTGGAAAAGAACGTCATACCGCACCTCCCGTAATGCTGATGCCCAGCATATAGCCGAACGCGATCATCAACGCGATCAGCAACGCTTGCAACAACTTCAAAACGCCCGCAAGCAGATCGCCGTTGAGCAGGTCGCGCAACGCCGTACCGAAGGTAAGCCCCGGAACGAGCAGCATGATCGATCCGATCATCACCGAATCCGCATTTTTGAGGAATCCGACCTTGACAAGGAACACCGAGAGCAACGTGGTAAACAGCGCCGCGATCAGCGTTTCCGCAAGTCCGTCCAGTCTGTCCGTGGCGTAATGAATGACCAGTGCGATCACGATGCCCGCAAGGCAAGCGGCAATTGCATCACGCCAACCGCCGCCGAAGAAGCAAGCAAAGGCGCCCGCCACGGTGGCAGAAGCCAGATAGTGCACCCAGATGGGGTAGGTGCGCGCGTGCTTGACCTCGTGTACGCGCTCGTCGAACTCCTCCAAGGAGGGGCGCGCTGTGCAGATCGCGCGGGAGAGTGCGTTGTAGCGCTCCACCGCCCCCAGATCCGTGGTGGTGTGACGCACACGGCGAAGTTGGGAGGAATAAGAGCCGTCTGGCATACGAATGGCGGCGTTGATCTCGGAAATGATGGTGAACACCTCCACGTGTGCGGCACCGTACGCATAGCAGATGCGCTCAACGGTATCCTCCACGCGGCTCACCTCTCCGCCCGACTTCAAAAGGCCCTCCCCCACGTCCAGCGCAAGGCAGAGTAGATATTGAGCAAAGTCGTCTTTATAGAGTGCTTTGGCTTTGGGTTCCACGGCAAACTCCTTCATACAAATCAGGTTGCCTACATTATAACACGCGCGCATATAAAAATCAAGATTCCCACAAAACATTTCCCGATGAAAAGGCGCGGGAGCGATGTTCGCTCCCGCTCTCTGTGTTTTATTTTCCGATGAACATCTGCGTCCAGTATCTGCCGCTTGCTACGTACCCCACACCAATCTCGGTGAAGGAGGCGTTCAGAATGTTCGCGCGGTGCCCCGCCGAGTTCATCCACGCATTCACAACGGCCTCGGGTGTGGCCTGCCCACGGGCGATGTTTTCTCCCGCCGTCCGATAGGATATGCCAAAATTCTTCATCATCTGAAAGGGCGTACCGTACACAGGACTGGTATGCGAAAAGTATCGGTTATCCTTCATATCCTGCGACTTATAGCGCGCCACGCGGGACAGTTCCCAGTTATGTTTCAGGGCGGAAAGTCCGTACTTGGCTCGCTCTGCGTTCACCAAGCGTACCACCTCGGCCTCATAGTCCAGCACCGCAGAATCGGTGGTCGGTATGTTCAGTACCTGTCCCGGGTAGATCAGGGCAGGATCGGCAATATGCGGATTGGCATTCGCTAATTCGGAGAGTCCCACCTCATATCTCACGGCGATCCTCCACATGCTGTCCCCCTTCACCACCGTGTAGGTGGTCGCGGCCGAGGCCACCATGGGAACCGCGCCGACAAGCAGCATCGCACTCAATACAACAAGTATCATTTTTTTCTTGATCCCTATCATTTGCACCTCCTGTAACGTTGTGCTTTTATTGTAACATATTGCGCGTGCGTCTGTCAAATGTAATTGCTGGAAAAGGACGCTAACGGTGCGAGTTTTCGCCATTTTTACAGCAGAGATCCACACAAAAAAAGAGCCCCGCGCAACGGCGCGGGGCTCTGCTATGTAGTTTATTGCAGGCACAGTTTTTTGAACAGGATCACCCAAATAAGGTCAAGCCAACCGACGAATGCACCGCCGATGGTGACGATCAGGCAGATGATCAAGCGGAGTAGACCGCCCTTCTTTGCGAAGGTGGACCATCTGACCACGAGTTCCGTGATCCAGTTCACACCGGGAATGAGGAGCAGAATGATCTGCACCAAACGGCTTTGTTTGTTAAACCAAGTCATAAGAGAATCCTCCTTTTTTATCACATTTTCATTATATCACAACAAAACGCATTTGTCAACCTTTCCTTTTATTTCCCGCGCAAGCAAAAAAGCAGACGCTTTGCGTCTGCTTCTTACTGCACCATACCGTTACAATACCATAACACGAGGCGCGTGATATAGAGCACGATGACCGTACTATTGAGCGCGGAAAGGACGACGTGCCACACACGGATCCCGATGTGAGGCGCTCTGTAACCGCGAATATTGAAAACAAGACAAAGCCCGTGCACGTGTGCCCCCACCAGAAGAATACCGACCAGCGCGGCCAAAATGCTACCGTATAAAAGCACAAAGATCATGCCCATTTCGCCGAGTCCCTCCGTATTCACGGGAGGCAAACTGATCTTGTCCCCGGAGAACATCAACAACGCCCAGAACAGTCCGTGCACACAAGCAATAGAGGTCAGGATAGCAGAGATCAGTCCCTTATTTCTTTGCATACTGTTCCTCCTTTGTGGTTTTCTTCATTCTACCACAAAAGACGGGAAAAGTCAAATGCTTACCTTTTTACCGTCAAAATCGCGCCAGAACTCCTTGGTCACACGCTCGTAGGTTTCCTGATCCACGCAGTAACTCATACCGTGTCTTGCGCCCGGAACGACCAATAAGCGACGCGGTGCGCGGCACGCCATATAGTTTTCGTACGTCATACCGATCGGCACAAAACGGTCCGCCGCGCCGTGCACGAAGAGCACGGGCGTTTTGTTACACTTCATCGCCGCCACCGTGGAGAAATCGGTGATATCCGTGTCAAATTCCCGCAAAAATAACTCATTCATTGCTCTGCCGTGCGGATTGTAGGGCAAGTGCAGATTGGTGTGGACCACGTGCTTCCAGATCGCGTGCGGCGAGGTGAAGCCGCAATCCGCAATGATGCCGTGCACGTTGTCGGGCAGATTCAGTTCGCTTGCCATCAGCACCGTGCTCGCGCCCATCGAAACGCCGCACAGATACACGGGCACGTCAGGTCCCACTTGCTCACTTACCCATCTGATCCAATCCAGACAGTCGTAGCGCTCCAGCAGACCAAACGTCATGTAGTTGCCACTGCTTTTGTTCTGCCCTCTTTGCTCCGCAAATAAGAGACTGCACCCGTTCTCGTGCCAAAAGGGAGCGATGCCGCCGAAATCTCTGGACCAACACGAGCGCCACCCGTGCATGGCGATCATCACGCGCTTGGCGCCCTCACAAGGATACCAGTGTCCGATAAGCGTTTCCCCGTCGCGGCTCGTCAGTTGGATCTCCTCGCTTACCTTTGCCTCCAGTTCCGCGGCCTTTCTTGCGAGCAGCTCGGCCACGTCCTTCATCGCACCGACACTGCCCATTTTCTTTTTCACGCGCGCCATACTCCGCGGTTCCTCGCGCTCAATTGCAATTTTGATGAGATTTTTCGTGATCTCGCGCGACACAAACACGCCCGCGCCGACCGCCGCAAGCCCTATGCCGCCCATGATCCACAATTTTTTGTTCGTTCTCACGTTCCCGCTCCTCTCTTTTCATACAATTAGTATTGCCAACGGAAAGGGAGATAAACAAAAAAGATGCCCGACGGGGCATCTTTTTGTTTTATTGTTCTTCTTGTAACACGCGGTCGGGCTTTTTGAAAAGCGGCAGAAAGCCAAATGCAAGACACAGCAGCATCACGGCGCTGATGGCAAACAGAATCTGCTGGGGATACACCGAAAAGCCGAAGAGCATATTGCCGTTTTGCTCCACGCGCTCTACCATAAACGAGGCAAGCACCGTCACGAAGAAGCCGCAAACGCCGCTGATCGCAGACTGAATACCCAGAATATAACGGCGATCCTCGCGCTTGGCATAGTCCAGACAGAGATTGGTCCTGCCTGCATTCGTGCCGCCGAGCGAGAAGGCATAGCACAAGGAGAAAACGGGATACAGATAGCGCGCGTTCTCGGGCGAGCAGAAAATAAAAACAACAAAACCCGCCGCAAGTACGGTCATACAGATGCGGAGCATATAGGCCCAGGATTTGGTGTCGGCAAGACGCCCCAGAAAATGCGACACCAGCGCGCGGAAGGCCGCGTGCAAAATGGCGATCGCGGTGATGTAGGTGTAGGAAAAGCCCAGTGTTCGCACCAGGTAAATGCTGTAAAAATGGAGCGACACGGTGGACGTAACGAATAACGCGTCAAACAGGATCACGCGGCGCAGATCGAGCGTGCCAAACACGGTCGCCAGGATCTCACGCATCGACTTGGCGGGCCTTGTCGCGTCCGCCTCGGGCTCTTTTGTGAAGAGCATCACCAAAAGGTGCAACAAGGACAGCACGGTAACGGTGATAGCAAAGATCACAAAACACGTGCGCATATCCCCTTTTGCCTTGAAATGATCCAGCAGAATGCCCGCACTCTGTGAGAAGATCATACCCGTGACGAGGGACACCATTTCCTTGTGCGCGGTGAACCTGCCGCGCTTGTTGTCCTCCACCAATGCCATTTGCCAGTTCACGCGCGAGGGCGTGAGATAATGCTGACACACGTAGGCGGCAAGCAGAATGCCGATAAAACTCGCAAGGCGGATCGTGGCCGACATTTCCACCAGCGGCACGCAATAAAGCAGCGCAAACAGCAGTTGGTTGACGAGATTGAGAATGCAGACCCACCGTTTACACGGGTAGGTTTTTCGTACGCAAAACACAGCCAACAGTTGCACACTGCACGCGAGCGACGTGATCGCACCGATCACGCCCTGCCACGAGGTAGATACCGCCATTTCGTCCAAAATAGCGGTCAGACACGTGGTGGTCACGCACAGATGAATAAAGTATTCCAGTGTCGCCTCCGCGATCACCAACAATCGGCTACGACGATACGTCAAGTCTTCTTTTCGTTTACTCATACCGTTTTGCCCCCTTCCTTGATTCTTTCGCTTTATTATACCATATTGGGTGGCGTTGGAAGGGCTCTGTGAGCAGAAAACTTTTCCGTTTTTTGAGATTGACGGCGAGCGCCTCGTGTGATACAATGTTGATAGAAATTCCCGTGGAGGAAAGACTATGACGTTAAGCAAACTCGCGCAACTCGCCAACGTATCGATCTCGGTGGTGTCCAAGGCCTTTTCGGGCAGAGACGACATCAGCGACGCGATGCGCGAGCACGTGTTCGCCGTTGCCCGTGAACACGGGTGCTTTCAACAATTCTATCACGTGCCCTACGATAAGCCTGTGGTCGCTGTGATCGTGCCCGAACTCATCAGTGAATACTACGTGCGCTTTATCGAAGTCCTGAAGCGCAGTATGGAGGAAAGTGGCTACACGATGCTCCTTTCCATCAGTAATTTTGACCGTCAACTCGCAGGTGAGTTGACGCGCTACTACACGGCACACGGCAAGGTGGACGGGCTTTTGCTCCTGACCCCCGTGGACGAACTGCCCGCTCACACCTCAACCGCAATCGTCTCCCTAGGGCGCTATACCCCCGATGAGAGGGGCGCGTGCATCTCGTTGGAGCCCGCTACGGGCATCGCGGCGGCGCTGGCCTACCTGAAAGAACTGGGGCATACCCGTATCGCTTACGTAGGAGAGCACTTCACGCATACCAAGCGCACGATCCTCGCCGACGAACTTGAAAAGGCGGGGCTTACCGCTCGCCCCGAGTGGCTTGTGACCTCCTTTGCGCGCTTTGAGGAAGCGGGACGCGACGGCGTGCGCCGCATCTGGTCGCAAGCAGAGCGTCCCACCGCCATTTTCGGCGCCTACGGTTATATCACAAGAGGGATCCTTCAAGAGTTGGAGGATATGGGTCTGCGCGTCCCCGAGGACGTATCCGTGATCTCAATGGACAACCAACCCTCACCGCTGTCAGCGACGAGGGACGTGACGTGTATCCCCTCGGAGATCGAGCAAAGTTGTGCCATGGCGTTGGAACTGCTGAAACAGCGCATTCACAGTGCCGATCCCAATGCACCGTATCACTGTCAGATCCCCACCACCCTGCACAAAGGCAAGACCGTGAAGCATATAAAAGAAGGCAGATAGAGCATGCTCTATCTGCCTTCTTTTATATGGTAGAATGGTAACTTGCCGCGTGGTGCTTGTGCGATACCACAATGGGTTTGTCGCTGATAAACCGCACCGCAAACGGCCGATTTTCGGGCACGCCCTTGCATTTGAGCGAATTGGGATTATAGTACAACGCATCACCGTCCACATCCTCGCCCGTGATACAAATCTCACGCAAAGAGGTGCGCCCCACCTCGGCCCTGATCGAGGTCACGGTACGTGCTTTGTCCTCAAAATAGAGTTCGATATCAACCGTGGCGGGTAGAATGGACATATTGAGCAGTGTAAAGATAAAATCCTCTTCGCGCGCAGTCGAGAGTCCCGTATAAACCCAAGTGCGCGCGCCGTTGTTTTCAAGGCCACGCAAAAGTTTGTGCTCGCCTTCTTTTTGGGCACCCTCGCGCGCCGTGTAGGGCAACGTCAGCGTGCGCTGTACCGTGCCTGTGATCATTTCCTCCACATACGGCGCACGCATCAAGTGACGCGTGCCCTCGCGGTAGACGGAAAGGAGCGTATAGGCAACGTGATCCGAGGCGGGCAGAAGACAAACCGAAGGGCGGATCAACTCGTAGCCCGCGATCTCCGCGCTTGCCGTTCCGCATTGAAAGCCGTGATGCGGCACCTGTAAAATATCCGCCTTCAGATAGTCGCCGTAGCGTTCAGGGATACGCGCGTAGCTGAAGCCCGCATCACACGTCCAAAGAATGACCTGACCGCCAAGTTCCATGCGAATGACGAGCGAGGTCGCGTTGCCGTTCTGCGTCACGTGTATGGTATCGTCGACGCAAGCAAGGATCTCCAGCGCAGCATCACCAATCACATATCTCTGCCCCGTGTGCGGCGTATAGATCTGCGCGCCCGTTTTCGCGATGCGCTCCATCATACGGGGCACATGGATCACCGCCGATAACGGGCTCTCACTCGCTACCATTTGGGGATAATGCTCCGCATCGTCGATCTCGGGGAAATTGAATAAAAGCTTCTCTATCACGACTTCGTCGGCATACTGATCCACAAAGCCGATGAAGCAATGAAAATGATCGTGGTGCGGATGCGACAGGATCCACGCCGCAATGACGGGCTTCTCCTCGGGGTTTCCCTCCTTCAGGCATCGGAACAGCTTCTCGCGGTCGGGCACAAAATCAAATCCGCCGTCGATCACGATAAAGCGCCCGTCAGAGAGACGGATGACGTAGGACATACCGAAGTCCTCCAGCGCGATCTGCGTGATCTGGGGCGCGACAAGGGTGCCCTTGCTCTCATCCGCGAAGTCGAAATAAAGGCAATCCTCCTCCTCGATGATGCAAAGTTCTTCTGTGTGGGGATAATAGTTGAGAAATGCACCGCACTCCTTTCCCTCGAAGGCCGCAAAGTGGCGCGCAGTGGTGTGATACGTCTCCTTTTTGATATATCCCTCACGCTCAAACAGCGCGCAATACGAAGCAAATAAGTCTTCGGTCGCGTGGGAGACGACATACACGTGCGCATTTCGGCTTTCGCGGTTTTCCACGTACGATATTTCCCCGAAGGCAGGAACCTTGATCTGTTGCATCGTTTACCTCACATCCTGTATAACGTTTGTGCCGCGCTATGCGGCATACACCAAATCACTCTTTTGAATAGCATCATAAGCGCAGCGCGTATCACGCCGTTGCACTTATTGCCAACACCATTATAGCACAAGCACAGATGGAATGCAAGGTACCAAAAAAGAGAAAATACCGCTTTATGGCACAAGGTCGCAAGCGACCTTGCTACGTCGGCTTGCCGATGTGAAGCACCATTTAGGGATTCTTCTCCGCCCGGGCAAAGACCGCTTCGCGGTCTTTGCCACGTCGCTGTGCGACGCGGGACCACATGATTAAGAGTCATGTTGCCGGCTCAGCTTCGCTGAGCATCCAACAGAAAGAATGCCAATTGGCATTCTTTCAACCAGACCGTACATGGTCTGGTGATTGAGCATAAAGGTGCAGGCATACCGCCGCACAAAAGATAAAAAAACGCCTTGTTTCATGGTGCACCTTCAGGTGATTCTTCATCACGGCTTTGCCGTGATGGGAAGATTGCACGCAATCTTCCCCACTCGTGCAAAGATCGCAAAGCGATCTTTGCCACGCCGCTGCGCGGCGTAGGACCACATAATTAAGAGTCATGTTGCCGGCTCAGCTTCGCTGAGCATCCAACATGAGCTAAAGGTGCATATGAAACAAGGCGTTTTTCCTTGTATTGGCTCCCCCTACTGGGCTTGTTTCCGACGCAAGCGTCGGGGAAAGGTTCGCCAATGAACTGCAAACTTCAAAATTCAGCAGAACCTTTCAGGTTAAACTCGTAAAGAGGAAACAAAAAGAAAACCGTATAGTCCTTCTGGTGCACCTTCAGGGATTCGAACCCGGGACCCACTGATTAAGAGTCAGTTGCTCTACCAACTGAGCTAAAGGTGCATATCGGACTATACGGTTTTCTTTTGGCTCCCCCTACTGGACTTGAACCAGTGACACCCTGATTAACAGTCAGGTGCTCTACCGACTGAGCTAAGGAGGAATATGAAATATTGCTACTTGGCTCAGTCGCGTCGAACTTGCTCGACATCCGACATGAGCTAAGGAGGAATATAGGTCCATAGTTGTTACTATGGTATATAAACTCCGAAGCGATGCTTCGTGAGATTGCAAGCAAGAAGGGACATATGGAATCCATACGTCCCTTCGGTATTTCGCCCAAAGGGAACGAAATATGATATGTTGGCAATGAGCTATCTTCCCGGTCCGTCTCCAGACAAGTATTGTCGCCACTGCAGAGCTTAACTTCCGTGTTCGGAATGGGAACGGGTGGACCCTCTGCGTTAGAATCACCAACTGTGTGTCGGCATTGAGCTATCTTCCCGGTCCGTCGCCAGACAAGTATTGTCGCCGCTGTAGAGCTTAACTTCCGTGTTCGGAATGGGAACGGGTGGACCCTCTACGCTAGAAACACCGACTAATGAACATATCGCTATGCCCATTGGAAACCGAACAAAGCTGAGTAGATCGAAACTCAAGAAATTATTGGGATGAACATAGATTCATTGAATCTGAAAGTTCAAGCCCTCGGTCTATTAGTATCAGTCAACTGAACACATTACTGTGCTTACATCTCTGACCTATCAAACTCGTAGTCTACA
>JAZSGQ010000054.1:0-7157 GCA_045532805.1 Eubacteriales bacterium | reverse complement strand
CACAAATGAAGTTAAGTTTGCCCACTTTGCCGAAGGCAAAACTTCACTATCCGTAGGATAACTTCACTTACGCAGTAAACTTCACTTGCCCGTAAGGGCAAACTTAACTATGCGTGTTCTCCGTTAAGGATAACACGCATAGCCACACGGCGTTTTTTGTTATTCGTCATAATCCTCCGCGCTGTCAAGAGCATCCATATGATCCAGATATCCTTGTGCCGCAGGCAAGAGTTTGCGTGGCTTGTTGCCCTCGGCGGGTGTGACAAGTCCGAGTTCTTCCATGCGGTCGATGATCTTGGCGGCACGGCCGTAGCCCACGCCAAGGCGGCGTTGCAGGAGCGAGGTGGCAACCTTTTGCGTCTGCACGGCAAGTTCCACGGCCTCGCGGAACTTGGGATCCTCGCCGCCCTCCTCGTCGTCCAGATCGTCAAAGTCGTCCTTCTTGCCCGTATTCGCGGCACGGGCCATTTCAACCTCGATCTGCTCCATGAAGGCCTGATTGTACCTCACGGGCTCGTTGTGACGGCGTACGTAGCCGATCACGCGCTCCAGTTCACTATCCGATACGAATGCACCCTGAATACGGCGCGGTTGCTTATCCGACGTGTTGGCGGGAGCAAAGAGCATATCGCCGCGGCCGGCCAGCATTTCGGCACCGTTCATATCCAGAATGGTGCGCGAGTCGACCTGTTGCTTGACCATGAACGCGATACGCGAGGCGATATTGGTCTTGAGTTTACCCGTGATCACGTCCACGGAGGGACGCTGTGTACCGATGATCAGGTGAATACCTGCGGCACGCGCCTTCTGCGCCAGACGGCAGGTGAAGTTCTCGGGATCGTTGTTGGCACAACTCATCTTGAGATCGGCAAACTCGTCGATCACGATGAGAATGCGCGGCAGATGCTCGCGCTCGGGATCATTCTTCACGGCCTCATTGTAGCCGTTGATGTCACGCACGCCAACGTCCTTAATGAGCGAGAAGCGGCGCTCCATCTCTTGTACGGCACACGCAAGGGCGCCTGCGGCGCGTTGCATATCCGTCACGATGGGCATATACAGATGCGGCACGTGCTCGTAGGGAGCAAATTCGATCTGCTTGGGGTCGATGAGTATCAAACGCAGATCCTCGGGACTGGTCTTGTAGATCAGACTGAGCAGAATCGAGTTGATGCACACCGATTTACCCGAACCCGTGGTACCCGCCACCAAAAGGTGGGGCATCGCGGCGATATCACAGAGTTGTACGCCACCGCCGATATCAAGGCCCAGCGGCACCTCCATCGGCTTTTTGGAGTTGCGGAATGCGTCCGACTCCAGCATCGTGCGCATATACACCGTATCGCGCACACTGTTGGGCACCTCGATGCCCACAGCGGGCTTGCCGGGTACCGCCGCGATACGGACGGGCGCGGACATATACAACGAGATATCGTCAATGCGGTTCTGGATCTGGCGCATACTCACACCGCCCTCCAGACGCACCTCGTAACGGGTGATCGTGGGGCCGCGGGAGCAGTCCACCTGATCCTTGATTTTAATGCGAAAATCCGAGAGCGTCTTGCGCAGGATCTCGATCTTCTCGCCGATCTCAACAGAATGATCCGTGTTCTTGCGGTTCATATCCTCGCTCAGCAAATCCACGGGGGGATACACGTAGGGCCGGGGCGGTTCGGGCTCTGGTACGGGATCGGGCACGATGCGCTCGGCCTTGACCTGAACGGGTGCGGGCGCGGGCTTTTCCTGTACCTCGCGGCGAATGATCGTAGCGTCGCGCTTTTCCGTGACGGGCTCTGTGATCTCTTCACGCTCGAAGGAGATCTCCTCGTCGGCGCTCTCCTCGTCGGTCGGTTCGTTCGTCACTTCGTTGGGAAAGGGCTCCTCGCACGCCTGTGCCTCCTCGTCCTCGTCGGGCACAAAGAAGGCGGTGGAGATCGGCGTGGGTGCGGGGCGACGCACAAACAGATCCTCGCCAAAATCTTGTTGAGATACGGTGGGCTCTTCCTTCGGATCGTCCGCCAGTGCCTCCTCGGCACCGAAGGGCGAAACGGGCGTAAAGGGCATACCTGCCGCTACAACGGGCTCACGCTGAAGGAGCGGATCCTCGTCCAATGTTTCGGGGGCGGTGCCAAAGGGTGCTACGGGCGTGCCCTTGAGTGCCTCGGGAGAGGCGATCTCTGCCACGCGACCGCCGTAGATCTCGGCGTGTCGTTCGGCAACGGCGGCGTAGCGGTCACCAAAGGCAAGTCCGAGCGAGGGCTCGGTGATATGCGAATCGGTCTGCGCCTCCAGAGGGGCCTTTGCGGGCGTCTCGGGAGCGGGAGTAGTGGCAGGCACCGTGGGACGGATCATACCAAGACCCGCATCGGTCACGCGGGATTCGCCGGGAGTCGTATTACCCGCCACCACGTTTGCCACGCGCTCCGCACCAAAACCGGGATCCGTCACACGGGACACACCGGGGGTGGGATTATTCGCCGCCATACGCTCCAATCTCTCAGCGGTAAAGCCCGGATCCGTCACGCGAGAGGGCGTGTAGGGCTTTGTCTCCTGCACGGGCTCGGTCACGACTGCACCCGTGCCAAGTCCAGCGTCCGTCATATGAGAGGGTGCGGTGGGCATGCTCGGTGCGTCGGCGTATGCATTCTGATAATACTGGGGGGTAAAGGGCGCGTCCACAAGATGTCCGTTTGCCGTATGCGGAACGGGCGTCGGCTCTGCCGCGGGCTCAACCACGGGAGCGGCGGCAACGGGCTCATCGTCGGGAATATCCACCACGTCACGGTGACGGGTGGGGCGCAACGGCTCGTCCTCCTCGTCGCTGAAGGTGAAGTAATTGGCGGCGGGAGTACGCTCCACGTGCTCGGGGGCACGGGGCTGACGCCAAATCGGCGCTTCCTCAGCGAGGGGTGCGGCGTCGGGCGCCTTTGCTTGTTGCTTTTTCTCCGCGGCACGCTTTTCTTCACCCGCGTACATTGCCTCGCGGCGCTCCTCGCGCTTGCGGCGCATCACGCGGACCTTGTAGGAGATGCGCTCCCAAAGACCGATGGGTGTGAAGCCGATGAGGTAGATGGTGATGATCAGAAGCAGCGGAATGGCAAGCAAGCAGGTGCCGGGCAGACGGAAGATATAGCCCATCCATTCCCCCACAAAGCCGCCGAACAAACCGCCCGAGGCGCGGATCGCACCGCTGTCATATAACGTGCGGCTTGCGGTATCGACAATGCCTCTGGCACCCGTGTCCTGGAACACGTGAATGATGCCCGAGAGCAACAGTACGAAGCTCGTGGAAAGCAACAGTTTGCGCACAAGCAATCCGTCACGCACAAAGCGGCGCCAACGAATACCGAGCACCATCATGAAGAAGGGCACGATATAGGCAGCAATGCCGAAAAGACCGCAAAGGAAATCGGCAAGGAAGTTGCCAAAAGCGCCCGTAGAGCCGTCAAGGCCGTACAGATCGCGCAAGACAAAGCTGATCGCGGCAAAAGGCGCAAGACAAACAAGCGCATAGGGCACGAGTTGGTGCACCGTGCGGTTGGGATCACCGCCGCGCACGGGCGTGCGACTCTTCGCGGGTGCCGCCTCACGGGGTGTCTCGCGGCGCTCGCGCTCCGCCGTGTTTGTCTTCTTGGTTTGCTTGGCGTCCGTGCTCTGCTTTTTCGCGGCATGGGGCTCGCTCCCCGATTTCTCCGCTCGGCGAGAGGGCGCCTCCTTTTCCTTGGTCGTATGCTCAAATTTCACGGTCTCACGCTCATGTGCAGGTTGCTTTTTTGCACCGATGCCCGTGCCGCTGTGCCGTGTGGCTCTGCTATTCTTTTTTTCTTTTTCGTCGCGCATTCCGTTATCCTTTCCGAAAACTCCCACGCATAGGCGATTTTCTTTGATTCCAACAATAAAGAGTGAACGTCACTCTGTGATACTCCAAATTATAGTATAGCATTTTATTATTTGGAATACAAGAACATATTTTAATCTTTTTAAATTATTTTCGCGGTATTCGGAGGTCAAATATGCGGTTTTTTATCACGAAAACGCTACCCGTTTGCCTACTTGGTCTCGCGGCGGGCTTTCTCAACGGCTTGCTTGGCGCAGGTGGGGGCATTGTGATCGTGCTGGGGCTGAGTCAAATACAAAAACACACCTCGGGCGACCCACGCTCGGTGTACGCCAGCGCCATTGCCGTGATGCTCCCACTCTCGCTCGTTTCCGTGTGGCGCTACGCGCAAATGGGGCACATGGACGTCGCCGCAATGAGCGCCCTCGCGCTCCCCGCGATTGCGGGCGGCGCGGTCGGCGCTTGGCTGTTGCGCCGTCTCTCCCCGCGCGCACTCGCACGCTTGTTCGCCGCACTGGTCTTAGTGTCGGGCATCGTTTTGGTGATTTAATATGCTAACGGGTGCGATTTTCTTCCTTCTCGCCGTGCTCTCGGGGCTTGGCGTGGGCAGTGCGGGTCTGCCCATACTGTGGCTCACGCTCGTCGAGAATATTCCCCAACTGGAGGCACAGGGACTGGGACTTGTCTTTTTCCTGTTTTCCTCGGGCGCGGCGCTCCTCGTGCACGTCGCACGTACGCCGCTCCTTGGCGGCTTTGTCGCGCTGATGCTCCCTTTCGGCATTCTGGGCGCACTTTGCGGCGCAGCACTTGCAGGGGCATTGCCGCAGGAGCTGCTGCGCACCCTGTTCGGCTTTTTTCTCATCGCCTCGGGCGCGCTTGGATTGCTCGGTAAAAAGCGGCGCTAAAAAATTCATTTTTCTCTTGACCGAACGAGAAGGCCGTGCTATACTGTAAACAGTTCCGCCACCGACAAAGGAGATACGCGCATGAAGATCATTCAGCACGGTAGCATCACACCGCACTCGGAAAGTAAATTCCGCTATAATGCCTGGCCCACCGTGATTTCCTTAAAGGACGGTACTCTTCTTGCCGCCTGGTCAGGTGAACGCTTAAAGCACGTCTGCCCCTTTGGCAAGGTGCTGGCCTCCCGCTCGACAGACGGCGGCTACTCCTGGTCTCCCCCCTACTGTATCCAGGATACCCCTCTGGACGATCGCGATGCGGGCCTTTGCCTTGTGGGAGATCGCGTGCTGATGACCTCCTTCACAAACGATCGTACAGTACAGCGCCATTATTTTACCGCAAAGGGGCACGAGCCGAACGAAAAAACGATGGCTCTGATCGAGGCATATCTGGAGATGATCACGGACGAGGACGAGGCGCGCTGGCTCGGCTCCACGCTCGCCATCTCCGATGACGGGGGACATACGTTTTCCGCCCCTTCGTGCGAGATTCCCGTCTCCTCGCCGCACGGCCCCACCCTGCTGAAGAACGGAGAGATCCTTTACGTCGGCACGGTCGACGTACCCTCTGCTCGCTTCGGCGCACGTCTGCCCGACGGCGTTTACGCCGCCAGACTCGATACAAACGGCAGAGCTGTGGGAGAGCTGCAATGCATCGCGCTCCACCCCGACAAAAGCATCAAATATTACGAACCGCACGCCGCACAAATGCCAAACGGTGATATCCTTGTGGCCATCCGCGCAGAGCGGAAGGAGCCGCGCCTGCGCACCATCCATTTGTGCCGATCGACCGATGGCGGCAAGACCTTCAGTCGCCCCGAGCCCACGGGCTGGGTCGGCCTGCCGCCGCACATATTCGCCACCGCCGACGGCGCCGTTGTGCTGACCTACGGCCGACGCGAGGCGCCCTTTGGAATTCGCGCACGCGTCAGCCGCGATAACGGCCATACGTGGGGCGAGGAGCTTGTACTGCGTGATGATGGCGTGACCGGTGACCTCGGCTACCCTACCACCGCACAAAACGCACGCGGGGAGCTGGTCACGGTCTATTACATGAAAAACGAGAACTCGCCGTATGCGGCCGACGTTGAGTACACGATCTGGCATATAGATCAGCATACAGATTAAAGAAAATATTTTTCGAAAACCTCTTTACAAAAAAAACAAGTTATGGTATAATACATCTCGTATGCGTTCGCTCAGTAGTGGGATCACGACCGATCACGTCGGCATTCACCAACCCGCCGCCGGGCCCTCGCAAATTTAAGGAAAGGTGAAAAGATCATGCTGAAAGACGAAAAGCAAGCTATTATTGCGCAGTATGCAACGCACGAGGGCGACACTGGTTCTCCCGAGGTTCAGATCGCTATTCTGACCTACCGCATCAATGCTCTGACCGAGCATCTGAAGGCGAACCACAAGGACCACCACAGCCGCCGCGGCATGCTGAAGATGGTCGGCCACAGAAGAAACCTTCTGGGCTACCTGCAGAAGATCGATATCGAGCGTTACCGCGCGATCATCGAGAAGTTGAACCTGCGTAAGTAATGCGCCAAGGAGTGTAGAGTAGGGCCGTGTGCCCTGCTCTGCACTCCTATTCCATTTTTTCAATCTCTCAAGCCTCGGTTTAGCAGTTAAATATGCGCTTGTCACACGAGGAGCGTGTACTTAATTGTTAAGTCGACTTGAGTGGAAATAAAATTCAAGGAGGGACTTTTCATGTCCGCAAATGCTATCAGCACCCCTATGGAGTTCAAGAACTACAAGGTGTTCCGCTACACGCTCGCCGGCAGACCCCTGGTGGTTGAAACCGGTAAGCTCGCAGGCCTTGCAAACGGCTCTTGCCTCATTCGCTACGGCGAAACGGCGATCCTTTGCTGTGCCACCGCATCTGTTCGTCCCCGTGACGGCATCGACTTCCTGCCCCTCTCTGTCGATTTTGATGAGAGAATGTACGCCGCAGGCAAGATTCCCGGCGGTTACCTCAAGCGCGAAGGCAAGCCTTCTGAGAAGGCCGTGCTCACCTCCCGCGTGATCGACCGTCCCGTTCGTCCCCTGTTCCCCAAGGATCTGCGCAACGACGTGGCGCTCACGCTCACCGTGATGTCCGTGGATCCCGACTGCTCTCCCGAGATCACCGCTATGATCGGCGCTTCCATCGCTCTCGCTATCTCCGATATTCCGTGGAACGGTCCTATCGCAGGCGTTTTTGTCGGTCTTGTTGACGGCAAGTTCGTCATCAACCCCACCGCCGCTGAGCGTGCCGTATCCGACCTTGATCTTACCGTTGCAGGCTCTGCAGAGAAGGTAGTTATGATCGAGGCAGGTGCAAACGAAGTTCCGGACGACACCATGTT
>JAZSGQ010000085.1:0-14130 GCA_045532805.1 Eubacteriales bacterium | reverse complement strand
CCCATGATGGTTCCAAGCCCTTTTGATTTGCGTATCACGCAACTTTGGCGCATTATACGATCGGCTTGGCGTTGGCCAGGAGATACTTCTCTGCCTCGCCATTCCAGAGTCCGTTGTGCTTTTCAACAAGCTCTGCGAGTTTCTTGAACATCGGATCGGTCTCGCCGAGTTTGGCAAAATCCGAGATTGCCGTGAGGGGCAGGGAGATCTGGTTATAGATCAGTTTCTTGCCGCCGGGCAACTTGTTCAGCGTCATCGTGGTCTCGGCCGCGGCGTCCAGACCACCCACGTAGGTGATCATCGTGGCGGGATTGATGCGACCCTCGTTCATCATCTTGATGGCCTCGCGCATATCGTCCGTGTTACCGCCGCTCGTGCCTACGATGTGCGTGTAGGAGTAGTGCACGTTGAAGAAGTTCATCTCTGCCTTAAACTGCGAGTCGATGGGACCTGCAAAGAAGTTCAGACAGCCGTCAAAGCCGAGAATGGCATCTGCCTGCTCGACAACAGGCTTCACGGGAACGAAGCAGATCACGTCGTCATATCCCTTGCCGTCCGTGAGCGCTCTGAGCTCTGCCACGGCGTCGGCGGATTTGCCCGTGTTGACGTAATGCAGTTCCACGCCCATTTCCTTTGCGTGCTCGACCGTGTAAATGCTTGCCGCACGCGCCAGTCTTTCATCGTCGATGTCGGTGACAACAAGCAGAGAGGGACGTCTGTCGCAGTGAAGCGCATAATCGATCGCACCAAGTCCCATGGGGCCCACAGAGGCAAGGAGTGCCATCTTGCCGCCCTCCACAATGCCCATTTTGTGCTCGTAAGAGCCGGGCGTGGTATGGTACATAGCGTGGAAAGTGCCGACGATACAACTCATCGGCTCTGCCAGCGAGCCGTAAAAATACACGTCGGAATGATACGGAAGCAGGCAATCCATCACCAGCGTTTCCATGGGCACGTTGCCGTACTGCGCGTTGCCGCCGCAGAACTCGTAGGAGTAACCCACTGCCTGCTGTGTGCCCTTGTAAAAGTGGGCGGGCTGAATGGCAAAGTTATCCCCTGCCTTGTACTTATGTTTCCAGTTCTCGCCAACCTTGACGATCTGGCCACAGCATTCGTGACCGATGACGACCGGGTGCTCCGCAATATTCTTGGGAACGCGCTTGTGGTCCTCACCCTCAACGGACGCTTTGTAGGAACTCATGCACAGGGAATCCGAAATGATCTTGACCTGTACGCCGTCGGCATCGATCTCGGGAAGTTCGATCTCCTCCAGACGCAGATCCATTTTTCCGTGCATTCTAACAGCTTTTGTTTTCATAGTTTCACCTCATCAAAGTAGTAGAGATATTACGTTCATTATATCATTTACAATGGGCAATGTCAATGCTTCCCATAAAAGAAAAGTATTCCCGTGTGCGCTCATTCTTCTTTGAACTCGACCTCCACCACGGCAACGCCGCAAAGCGGAACGAGCGTGGAAAAGAAGTCGCCCTTGACCGTCACGCGGTACCCTTGCCCCTTGGTAATATCCGTGGCATGTTCAATGGAACGGTGCGTGGAAACCGTGGGACGGGTGTAGTAATACGCCTGATTCTCTATCACGTAGCGGGCGGTATGCGGTCCCGTTACCATCTCTTGCACCCTACACTCGGGCGCATCGGGCGATACGGTGGCAAGTCCCCCATTGATCCGTGTCACGGCATCCTGCAGAACGTCCTCGGGCAATTCCTCCATCAAAAGCGGATACGGGAAGCCCATACCGACGGGATTCGGCTCCCTGCCGTGATCCTTGTCGGACTCCACGGCGTGCAGATAGACCACCTCGCCGCGGTCATAGGCGCGAATCCGCGCCAGTTCCTCTTTTGGCATTCGCTCGGGATTGGGTACCACGAGCGTACCGCACACTGCGTCCAGATCGCGCACGTGCGCGACTTTGCCGATCATCGCACCGCGCTCCATGAGTGCTGCGATCCAGCGTGTGCTGTGAGGCGAGCGCCGATCCATCAGGGCGTACAGTTCCTCTCGGTTGCGCGCGTCCGAATACACCGCCGTCGCACCCACGGGGTATGCGGCCTTGCCCGCATACGCATTGTCACTGCACAACCGCAAAAAGCGCCAATCGTCAAAGCGCAAGCCGTCACCCAGGCAATAGGTGTTGCCCGTGGCAACGGGGCGCAGACTGCCGTCAGCGCGATGGGCGCGTGCGACAAACAGTGCGGCGGCGTGGCGTTGCAGTGAGGTGGGCAGATGATGGATCACGTCATACTGCTCCATGGTGTCGCGCACGGGGAATAAGGGGCGTAACGGTATGCGTTCTCCCACCGCCGCGGCAATATGCAGAAGCGACGCACGAAGCATATAATGCACCGCCTTGCGATCCTCCGGGGTCATGTGATAACCCGCGTTGGCCCCATCGTCCAGGATCGCCAACGTGGGCGAGCCGTTCTCCACGACCATCGCATGGATCGGCAACTCTGCCATACGGGCATAGTCGATGCCGTAGCGGTAGAGTGCTTCCAGAGGATCCTTGGTCCACGTGCTGTTCACGATCACCTTGAAGCCGCTCTCGTGAATGCCCTTTACCGTCTTTTCCAGATACGCCGCCCAGCGGCGCTCACAAAACTCCAGCCAGGAACGGCGATACCCCTCTAACAAATAGGCCTCTCTGTCCACGTCCTCCGCAGGCACGGGAATGCCCGCCTGCTCGAACATATCGTCCGAGTGCTCCAGGGACTGCACGGGCAAACGGGGACGGCATACGCCGTCCGCCAGATGAATCCCGTCAAAGCTGTAATCACGCAGTACCGCAAGCGTTGCACGCAGGAACTCGTCCTCATAGTACGACCCGTCGGCTATGCGCTTTGTCATGTACAAAAACGACCCCGTTTGGCGCTTTCTCGATTGCGTGAACTGCGCAAGCAACTCGGGGTGCTCCGCGGCAAAAGCGGAATGCTCGCTCACAAGATCGAACACGCTGATATAGGATTCAATGCCGTGTTCGCGCAACACGCGCGTCAGCGCGCGGAGCTGGTAATTGGTCCAACGCTGTCGCGCGCGGCAATCGTTGTGCGAGTGACCGTTGTAGGAACACACAAACGGATCCAACTCGGTCTCCTTCTCCATGCCGCGATGCGCGTGGATAAAATCCACGCTGGCCACCAGCAAGAGCATCGCCTCGGGGCGAAAGCCCATGGTGGCGATCAGTTCCTCCACGCCAAAGTCGGGCCGTGTGTTGTCAAACCCGATCAGTTCGATCCATACGTAATTTTGAAATCCGTCGGGAAGGTGCCCGAAATACGCGCCTTCCCTGCCGTACATACCGCCAAGTTCATTCATTGCTCACACCTGTCTTACTCTACGGAAATCGCACCCGTTCTGCGGGATATCAGGATTCCTTGTCGACTTTATGATAGCGGAGCGAGCACACGTCGTCGCCCTTGGCGATGCAACGCGGCAGATCCAGTACACTGCCGTAGCACTCGCCGATGCCGTGGTCACCGCACATGGCGATGTCGCAGAGCATGGCGATATCCTCGTCACTGCAACCCGCTTTCTGCCACGCCTTGACAAGAGGACAGTAGTGGAAGTCGATGGAAAGTTTGTCATCGGTGCTTTCCAGGATCTTCATCTCAAACACCAGTTGCGCAGGCTTGGTAAACAGCGTCTTTTTGAGGCCCTTCAGGCTATCGGTGCCACCCTTTTTCACAAGATCTGCTCCCTGAGAGAGGCCGCAGCGCTTCACCGCGGCACTGGCAAAGTCGCGCGGATCAAGACCGCGGGACCTCGCCTCGTCGCAAAGCAGCCAGAGCCAGTGTGCTCGGTGCTCCAACTGGGCACGAATGGCCTGCAACAGCCCGTTTTTATATTTGGGATCGTTCTTCACGTTACTCATAGTAGTCGTTCTCCCGTATTATGATTTTTTCTTAATGATAATCGGTTTCTTGTTGTGGATCTCGTGCTTGAGACCAAACTGCTCGTGACTGACGGGCACCTCGGGGCGCTTGGTCACCAGCAACGCGCTTGTCACGTTCTTGGTAAGCGTATAGGTATCCTCACTGCCGATCACTGCGGTATCGCCCGCGTTGCGGATACGTTCATAAGTGGGGCCGTCAAAGGTCAGATCCAGCGTTAGATTGTACCTATCGGCAATATAGACGTAATCCACCGATTGCAGTGCCAGCACCACAAACTGGTCGACCTTGCTGTGCCAGGTATTGGCGGTCAGATAGCCCGCGTTGACAGTTCCATTCGACTTCTTGTAGTAATAGATTGAGCCTGCCGTGTGCGGCCACCATACCACACGGGGTGCAACCAATTTGTAGAAGGCCTTTTCCACGCCGGGGCCGCCGTGGTGCGCCAGCGTCACCATATCCGATTTCAGCGCCTCGCCGTACATCGCACAGAGCCAACGGCCACCGTGAATATAGGCGTCACCCGTGCTCACAAGGGTCACGGGCGTGCCCTTGGTACCGCCGCTCGTGGGCGTGAACGTCAGACGCATCACGGCAGAGGTATCGTTGAAGGTGATGATGCGCTGGGGATTCAGGTCGCTGTGCGTGATCAGGGTATGGATCTCCAGATTGGCCAGATACAACTTCTGTCCCGTCTGCACCTTCACGAAGGTGAAGCCGTACTTGAAGTAATCATGAATCTTGAGCATTTCGTAGCGCAACGACATCGAGGTCTCGCCCGTATTGTACACGGTGCTGAGTTCGGGAATGTTGGCGATCAGATACTTCACGCGTACCACACCGCCGTCAATGATCTTACTGCCGCCGTTGCCGCCGCCGTAGTAGTTGGAGAAATCCCAGAGGTTGTTCATATGGTCGCCGTGACCGTGCGTGATGATCCACGCCGCGATCTCCACGGGGTGCTCGGGCGAGGGCTCTCTGCCCCAGATATCGTAATACAACCCCGTTAAGATCGCCCAGAGTTTCTGTGGGCTCTCATACGAGGCGGAGCCGCCGTCGATGATCACGAAGCGTCCGTCCTCCAGCGTGATGACGTAGCCCGTACCGACCGCGCCATCATCCAGTGCGATCGCCGTGATGGCGGAATCCGTGACCTTGGTATAACTCTGATTGGGATTCAAGAGTTCCGAGGGGAGCGTCACCGTGCCCTGACGCTTGACGAGCAAGCGCAGATAACTCCAGGTCTGCTCCGTCTTGTTGACCGTCAGTGTGCCGTTCATGTGCAGTTCCACCGTGATCTCCACGCCCGTCGTCTTGTTCACCGCAGTGAAGAACGGGATCTCGCCCGCCGTGCTGGAGAAGAGAATGGTAAAGCCCGCATTGGTCAGATTGTTGCGGTAGGTCGTATTGAAATACTTATCGTAACTCTGGGAACTCGAATAACTGTTCGGATAGTTCTTGTTGTAGTAGATGTATTCCACCGTATCGCTGTTCGGTGCCTTCTGCGAGTAGATCGACGTACCCGGCTTGGGATAGGCGAGGATCTCCTCGTTCACGTAAGCCGAAACGATGCGGATCTGGGGCGAGGTAAAAGCATACTCCTTCTCCTCAAACTTGAACCAACTCGCGGGCAGATTCGAGCCCGCCGCATCTGCCTTGGTATCCAACTCGTATTTGCCTGCCCATGCAAACGCATTGTAGCAGACGTGCACCAGTTTGCTTGCAGTCGCCTTGTCGGTAAAGGTCTTGAAATAACTGCCCTCCAGCGTGCTCTCGGTCAGAATCTTGTAGCCGCCTGCCAGAAGTTTGTTGCAATAGGCCTCATGGGCATTCAGCGTCACGCCGTCGCCCATATACAGGTACTGGAAGGAACTGTCGCCCGCGTCCTCGGCGTTATAAAGCGGCAAGCCCTCGGGCAGGGGGAAGTCCGTAAGCCAGTTATCGTTCACCGTCTCAATGAGCGTGAAGTTGGCGGGCAGTACGATACTGCCGTCCCCCGCTTTCGCATCGGCCAGATGATCCACAAACAGCGGTGCGGCCACGCGCAACGCCTCGGTGCCGTAGCCCGTCACGATCACGCGACCGTTCCGTACCAGAATGCCGTATTCGTGCGCCGCAAGTTCTGCAAGGGCACTCACGACTGCCTCGCGGTCGGGGCGACCCACCAGAATTTCGGTGGCCTTTGCCGCCGTCGCGTCGGAGCAAAGCACGGGACTGCCTCCCACAAGGGCGGCCAGTTGATCCCTAATGGCCAGTGCCGCATCGTATGCGTAGTCGCGGCCCGTGCCGTTGGAATTGACGTAGCCGTAATAGGTCTCGCGCTCCGCGTCCATATCGTAGGAATAATTGTCCGGATCCGCCGCGTACCCCACTTCGTGCGTGTTGTCCGTGTCCAGATCCTTGTCATACACGACCCGGAAGGAGCCGTCCAGCGTCACCGTGGCGTAGCGATCGGATACCGCACGCTGATGGAGTGTGACGGTTGCCGTGGCGCCCTCGCCAAGATAAGTCTTGACGAAATACTCCACGCCCATTTGTGCGATCAACTCGGTCGAGCCCGCGATCGCGATCTTCGTACCGTCCAAGATTACGGCAAAGCCGTGCCCCGTGATCGCCGCGCGCGCCGTGGCCGTTTGTGCACGAGAGGTATTGCCGATCACGATCTCCTTGGCCGTGGCACTTGTCGCATCCGACACCGCCGTCACGGTCGAACCCGTGAGGTAGGAAAGGCGCTCGGCAAGCGCCGTCACGCGTTTCACAAAAGCGTTGCTTGCATTCGCGGGATACACGATGCGGTAGCCCGCAAGGTTCACCGAACTCGTAGTACCCGACGTGATGACCACGTCCTCTTTGTTGCTCGTATTCAAAATCGTGCCGCAACTCGCACAAGGCAGTTCCATGCGCGAGACGTCGGTTGAAAGCTCTCTCCACTCGCCCTCGCTGTGTCCCGTGGGAGACAACCGACCCGATTGCAACTCCACACCGCAATTCTCTACGGTGCAGAAGCGCTTGCATTCACCGTAAGACTCACAGCCCGCAGGAGTCACGGTCACCCACGCACCCGCCTTGTGTCCCGTGGCGGGAATACTCTCACTCTCCACGTTGGTGGCTCCACAGCCCTCGCGCGTACAGTCGGCGTGCTTCGAGCCGTCCTTCTCGCAGGCGGGATTCTGATCCACAGTCCACTCAAGTGCGTGTCCCAGTGCCTCAATGGGCTCCTTTTCCAGAGACTTTTCGCACACCGTGCAGTAGTAATCCTGCTCGCCCGCCTCCAGACAGGTGGGCTCCAGCAAGACTCTCACCGAACTCTTCCGGTGTCCCTCGCTGAAGATCGGCTCTTCGCCCGACAGTACACCGCACACCGTGCAGAAGCACTGTTTCAGGCCGTCCGAGGTGCAAGTCACTGCGGTGTGGATCACCCATTCGCCGTCCGTATGTCCCGTGGCGGGAATGACCTCACTGTATGCATCCTCGGCAGAGCAAACCGTACAGTCCGCCGTTTTATGTCCGTCCTCGGTACAGGTAGCCTCCCGATCAATCTGCCATCTGCCGCGCGTGTGACCCGTGGCGGGAATGATCTCCTCAGCGCGCAGGGTATCGCACACCGTGCAGAATTTTTGTCTGTGTCCGTCCGTGGTACAGGTCCCCTTCAGGTCCACCTGCCACTCGCCTTCCTTATGTCCTTCGTGACCGATGATCTCCTGCTCCACGACAGCGCCGCAACCCTCGTTAAGGCACACGCGCTGACGGTGTCCGTCCTCCTCACAGGTCACGTCCTTGTCGGTTTGCCAAGGGCTCTTTTGGTGACCCGTTGCAGGGAGTGCTTTCGTCTCTGCCTGTGCCGTTTCACACACCGTGCAGGACTTGTAGGCAAGGCCGTCCTCGGTGCACGTGGCCTTTCTGTCGGTGATCCAGTCCGTCAGCACGTGACCCGTGCTCTCCTTGATCTCGGTGCGCACAAAGCCAAGGCACACGCCGCAATAGACGTTGGCGATCTCGTCCGTCACGCAATCACCCTCCTGGGTGATGCGATGCTCACCGTCGGTGTGACCCGTGGCATCGATCGTTCTGACGTCACCCGTGTAATCTTCACAGTCAGGGCAGTACAGTTTCTCCTCACCGTCGGCCGTACAGGTCGCGGGATCGGTGAGTTGCCACACCGCCTTCGGGTGACCCGTTGCGGGGATCTTAATATTGGCTCTCACCACCTTGTCACAGGCGGTGCAGACGCGGTTGTTGATGCCGTCCTCGGTGCAGGTGGCAGGCTTTTGCATCACCAGCTTCGTCTCCCGATGTCCTGTCGCGTCCAACACGTCGCTATCCAGCTCTTCGCCGCAGGTCGTGCACTCCTTGTGCCGCTTGCCGCTTTTCTCGCAGGCTGCGAGCATGTCGATGATCCAATCACTCTTGTTATGTCCCGTGGCGGCGATCGCTCCGGTCTCCATCGCCTCGCCGCATCCGGTACAGCTCTTGCTACGGGAGCCCTTTTGCGTACAGGTTGGAGCGGTGTCCGTGACCCACTCGCCCACGAGATGCCCCAAGGCATTCAAACTCGTGACCTTCACGTCGCCGCAGACCGAGCAGGTCTGTGAGGTCTCGCCCTTTGCAACGCAGGTCGCTTCCTTGACCGTGACGGCCTCTCCGTAGCTATGTCCCGCCGCACAAAGGTTTTCCGTTTCGCCCTCGTTGCAACCCGCAAGGGCCAGCATACCAACGAGAAGCAGGAGCAGGATCCACGCGCTTTTCCTCCAAATCTTCTTCATTCGCGTTCTCCCTTCTAAAGGATAAATCATAGTAATTATATCATAGATACCGATCATTGTAAAGAGGACGTACAACAAAAAAAGCACACCCGTCGGGCGGCTCTTGCCATAAGGCCGCAAACGGGTGTGTTTTTACTGCCATATAAACGTAGGGACAGGTGCCGTGCGCAACGCCGCTTTCCGTTCCTTGTGATCGGGGAGCACGCGCGCGAGCCACGCGTAAAACGCAGCGGAGTGATCGTGATGCTTGAAGTGCGCCAGTTCGTGACAAACGGCGAGTTGTGCGCACGCGACGGGCACGTAAAGAAGGTTCGTGCTGTAACAAATACGATTTTTCATATAAAAGCAGGAGCCCCAACGCCCCTTCATACGCCGCACGGTGACCACGGGCGCGTCCAGGCCGAAGCAAGGAGCAAATTCGGCGGTCATGCGCGTGAGGACCTCGCGTGCCATCTCGGCCTCAAAGCGCGCAAAGGCCTTGGCGCGGGCGGCCTCGTCCGTGGGGTCGGGCAGGGCGAACATCAAGGCGCCGTTCTCGCACCACACGCGTGCTTTTTTTGCAGTTTGGTGGCAAACGGTATGCAAAACGCCGCATATCGGGATCTGCTCGCCCGCAAGAAGCGCGAGGGGCTTTTGCCCTGCCTCACGGCGCGCGGCGCGCTCCAGTGCGCGGCGGATCAGTTCCGCGTGGTCGCGCACGAAGCGCTCCACTTGCGCGCGCGGTGTGCGCACGGGCGAGGACACGCGCACCTCGCCCTTTGGCGTCACGCGCAGATTGAGATTTTTGATCGGCTTGCGTGTCCAGTGGCAGTCAAAGGAGAAGTCCCCCGCCGCCATGCGCAAGACCTCGGTCTTTTGCTTCATATCAGCGCATTCTGTCCAGCGCGTTTTGCAAAATGATCTGCGCGGAAAGCGTGTCGATCACGCCACGGCGCTTTTTGCCGCGCGTGTTCGTTTCGTTAAGAAAACGCGCGGCGGCCATGGTCGTCATGCGCTCGTCCATCAAATACACGGGCAGATGCGCCTCAATGAGCGCCGCCAGTTCACGGATACGCGCTGCTTTCGGGCCCTCGGTGCCGTTCATATTCACGGGCAGACCCAACACCACGGCAACCGCGCCGTGCTCGGCAGCGGCGGCCAGCACGCGCTCGGCGGTCTTTTCCAGGCCGCCACCGGGGATATTTCCAAGACCGCTGGCAAGAAAGCGGGAGGCGTCCGAAAGCGCAAGTCCCGTGCGCGCCTCACCGAAATCCACCCCTAAAATCTTACCCGTTGTGGCCTTAACGTCCAAAAGACTCATACGATATACTCCTTCAGATAGGCAACGAGATCCTCAAACACCTCGTCGCGATTCAGTTCATTGTGCATCTCGTGCCGCGCGTCGGGATAGAGTTTGATGCGCGCGTTACAACCTGCTTTTTGCATGCGCTCATACACCGCCGTCACACCCTTGCCGTAGTTGCCCACGGGATCCATCTCCCCCGCAAACAGGAGCACAGGGAGCGCTTTTGGCACCCCGTTTGCCCATTTTTTATCCGAAACCTCAGCAAGCAGAGAGAACAGCGTGTCAAATCCCGACACCGTGAAGCGGTAGCGACAAAACGGATCGTTATGGTACGCATCGCGCACCGCCGCATCGCGCGTCAACCAGGAATGTGGGTTGTGCTCCTCCTCAAATTTCTTGTTATACGCGCCAAAGGCAAGCGAGGTCAAAAGGCCCGATCGATGATGATCCCCCTTGACGCCGCCGATGGCGTGCGCCAGGCCCTTTGCCACGCCCACGGGTTGCCCCGGGCCTGCCGTGCCGCTGATCAGCGCACCCGCCAGTTCCTCGCCGTAGCGCGTGAGATACGCTCTTGCGGCGAAAGAGCCCATACTGTGTCCGTAAAGCACCACGGGCAGGGTGGGATAGTCTTTCTTCATCAGCGCGGTCAGCGTGTGCAGATCCTCCACGAGGTACGTGGCACCCCCACGCCGTGCGGTAAAGCCCAATTCGTCCTTATTCGGCGCGGTATGGCCGTGTCCCAGATGATCGTTGCCGCAGAACACGAAGCCCGTCGAAGCAAAGCGGCGCGCCCACGCATCGTAGCGCTGCACGTACTCGCACATGCCGTGCGAGAGTTGTATCACGGCGCGCGGCGTGCCCACGGGTGCCCACACGTAGGCGTGCACGGTGGTTTTCCCGTCTGCCGAGAGATACGTCAGTTCACGAAAGGTCACATCACTCACAAAAAGTTCCCTCCTCATGACAAATGTGTGCGGCGGCCTCCATCAGTGCCGCCCGTTTGTTGCGTTCGGGATCGCGGAAGACCAGATCCTGCAAACGCCGCAACAGTTCCGCCGTTTGCGCGGGGCGGACGCCCAGTGTCTGTTGCAATTCCCTGCCGTTCACGGCAAGGCGGCGGATCTCCACCACACTGCCGTCGCGCGACACCTTGTGGCAAAGTGTCAGGACCTTTTCCACGTCCGCGCCGTAAAGCGCCTGCAAGGCGAGTCCCCCGCGCCAATGATGCCAGTAACGCGACACGAAGCAACGTGCCTCGTACGCATCGGTGGGGAGCGGCTCACGCGAAGCCGCAAGATAGGCGCCGAGCGCCTCGCCAAACGCGTTGGGGGCGTGTAAGCGGCGACCGAGCGCCACCGCTTCTTGCTTTGTCAAGTGCGGCAGGATCGCCGCCATACGCAACGCGGCCTCGGGCGCGAGCGAAGCCACCGAAATGGGATTTACCCCTCCTACGGCATCGAAAAACACGTATTTTCCACACCCCGTCTCCATAAGGGCCGCAAGCCCCGCATCGACGTGGGGCGACTCCAACAAGCGGCAAAGTTCCGCAAAAATGCGCTCCACGGAGATCTTGGCAAGACCCTCGGCGGCGCGTACCGCGCCCGCCAGTGTGTCCGCCTCAATGGAAAAGCCGAGTTGCGCACAGAAACGGAACGCGCGCAGAATGCGGAGCGCGTCCTCACGAAAGCGCGTTTCGGCATCGCCCACAGCACGCAAAATGCCGTTTTCAAGATCCGTTCTGCCGTCAAACAGATCCACAAGCCCGATATCGGGGTGCCACGCCATCGCGTTCACGGTAAAGTCGCGGCGCGACAGATCGCCTTCCAGTGCGCGCGTAAAGGACACGCTCTCGGGGTGGCGCGCGTCGGTATACGCGCCGTCCACGCGGTGCGTGGTGATCTCAAGGGGGTGCCCGTCCGCAAGCACCGTCAACGTGCCGTGCACAAGACCCGTAGGGATCACGCGGTACTCACGGAAGATCTCTATCATCTCGTAGGGCGTTGCGTCGGTGGTCAGGTCATAGTCGTGGGGAGTCACGCCGCGCAACAGATCGCGCAACGAGCCGCCCACCAGATAGCCGCGATGACCGTGGCGATCCAGCGTGTCCATCACGTCACGCACGTACGTGGGTATCTCGATCCGCATAGTATACTCCCCCTTTTCCTTTGATATCTTGATTACCATTATTGTACCACATTTTTTTCGCTCTGTAAAGCATCACCAAAATATGTTTTATTTTCCTTGTGTAAGGGGCGCGCGGCGCAGACAAACTATGCACAGGGATCGTTTTGCGTTCCTGAAAGTGAGGTAATTCAACATGATGATTATGGACAGAATCGCCTTGATCTTAAGCATCATCGGTTCTCTGAACTGGGGTCTTGTGGGGCTGTTCCGCTTTGATGCGGTGGCCTGGATCTGTGGCGGCGGCGACACCTTGCTTGCCCGTATTATCTACACCATTGTGGCACTTGCGGGCATCTGGTGCATCTCGCTTGTGTTCCGCCCCGACGACACGCGCGTGCGTGATCGCGTCGAATAACCGAGCAACTGCACGGCCGGGCAAACACAAAAGGGCACACCGCGGTGTGCCCTTTTTTTGTAGACAAGTAGAAGCGATGCGGCGGTGTATCCAAGGCCCTCCCTTGTAAGGGAGGGGGGAGCACCGAAGGTGGTGGGAGGGTAGTGAACGTACGCTACCCCACCACCGCTGACGCGGTCCCCCGCCCCTCCCAAGGGGCGGACAACGGGGCGCGCACATCCAGCCCTCTGGCTATCAAATACGAAACATCATGTCGCCGTAGTTCGGCATCGGCCAGTAGTCCGAGGAGGTCTTGGTCTCCATCTCGTCCACCAACTCGCGCAACTTGCTCATCAGCGGAATGACCTTGCGCGCAAAGGCGGTCGCCTTCTGCTCGGAGGTATACTTGGCACACGCGGCGGCATCGGCCACGCGCAACTCCTTGACGGTGGCGTAAGCACGAGAGACAAGCGAAGAAAGTTCGCGCACCAACTCGCTCTCCATCGTCACGTCAGCACCCGACACAGCCGCCGTCTTGGCGGCCACGCCGCGCGCCATTTCCGCCGTGTAGGCGTTGACGGCAGGCAGAATGTCGCGGCTCGTCATCTCGATCATGGCCTGTGCCTCGATGTTGATGACCTTGGCATAATTTTCAAACAGGATCTCCACACGCGAGCGGATCTCGGTCTCGCTCATCACGCCGTGCGTGGCGAACAGTGCTACGTTCTTTTCCGTAGCAAAGGTCTTGAACGCGTCCACCGAGGTCTTGAGGTCGAGCAGTCCGCGCCGTGCGGCCTCCTTCTTCCACTCGGAGGAGTAGGCGTTGCCGTTGAAAATGATGCGGCTGTGCTCGGTGAGCGTATCCTTGATCAACTTCTCCAGCGCCGTGTCAAAGTTCTCGGCTTTCTCCAGGATATCCGCGAACTGACGGAAGGACTCTGCCACAGCGGTGTTGAGCACGATGTTGGGCATCGCCATATTCTGCGAAGAGCCGGGCATACGGAACTCAAACTTGTTGCCCGTAAAGGCAAAGGGAGAGGTACGGTTGCGGTCGGTGGTGTCCTTGGTAAAGGTGGGTACCGAGGGGATACCCAGATTCATTTTGCTGCGCGCCGCGCTCTTGTAGTCCGTGCCGCCCACGATCGAGTCCACCACGGCCTGCAGATCGTCACCGATGAACATCGAAATGACGGCGGGCGGTGCCTCGTTCCCCCCGAGACGGTGATCGTTTCCGGGGTGAGAGGCCGAAAGACGGAGCAGATCCTGATAGTCGTCCACGGCCTTGACCACGGCCGCGAGGATCAGTAAAAACTGCTTGTTCTCGGCGGGTGTCTTGCCGGGTTTCAAAAGGTTTTTGGTGGCCGTGCCGATCGACCAGTTGTTGTGCTTGCCCGAGCCCGCAACGCCCGCGTAGGGCTTTTCGTGCAGCAGGCACACAAGATCGTGGCGCTCCGCGACCTTCTTCATACAGGTCATAATGAGCAGATTCTGGTCAATGGCCATATTCGTGGTATCGAATACGGGGGCCAACTCGTGCTGTGCGGGTGCGCCCTCGTTGTGCTTGGTCTTGGCGGGTACACCCATGCGCCAGAGCTCCTCGTCCAGATCCGCCATGTAATCGTGCACGCGCGTCTTGAGTTCGCCGTAATAATG
>JAZSGQ010000010.1:0-2650 GCA_045532805.1 Eubacteriales bacterium | reverse complement strand
GGTAGCACCCGCAAAGGGGTGCTACCTTTTTTGGTGGGCCATCAAGGGCTCGAACCTTGGACCAACCGGTTATGAGCCGGTGGCTCTGACCAACTGAGCTAATGGCCCGTACTTCTGTATATTATAGCGCGGAAGGGCGTGCTTGTCAAGGGCTTTTAAAAATTTGAAAAGCGCGAACATCGGCGAAAAATTTATGCGTTGTACCGCCATCTTTCGCCCTTGTTTGCGATGCGGACAAGCTATACTGATAGTACACTTTGATCAAGGAGGAAGACAATGAATACACGCTTTATCATCAAACTTTTGGTGCTTCTCATGACGCTTTCACTGACACTGACGGGTTGCGCCGTCGGCGCAGGAGAGCAAGTGCAAGAGGAGGAAGACGTTTCGCACTACCTTTCTACCATCGCCACACTGGAGAGCGAACTGCAAACGCAAAAGGAAGCGTTTTACATAAAGGAAAGCGTATATCAAACCGAGATCGCCGAACTCCGTTCGCAGATCTCCACACTGTTGGGGCAGGTGGAAAACACGCAGACAACGCAGACCGTTTTCCGCTATCGCGTGGAGGAGGGCGAAGCAGTGATCACGGGATACAGCGGCTCCGCCGCGCTCCTCACGATTCCCGCCACGTTGGACGGCTACCCCGTCAAAGCCATTGGCGAGCGCGTGTTTGAGGACACGGAGATCGCGGCGGTCGTGATCCCCGAGGGCGTACGCGAGGTGGGTTGGTTTGCCTTTTATGGTTGTGAGGATCTGATCAACATTACCCTGCCCGCAAGCGTCACCATCATCGGTTACGCCGTGTTTGACGGTTGCACCTCCTTGTCGATCTACTGCCCCGCGGGCTCGTATGCCGAGCAATACGCCAAGAGTTATGGCATTGATTGCATCGCAAATTGACTTTTTTTCGCGAACCCCTACCCAAAAGCGCGAAAATATGATATACTGATTATATCTATATGGCCTTGAGGGGGTGAAACCGTGAAACATGCAGTCGATGCAGTCGGCAAGCGTGCGCGCATCAAGCAACTCGCGTTGTTTGTGCTGATCCGCGCGGGCATTCTGTTGCTCTTGCTGATCCCTGCCTATATTGCCATTGCCACGTACGTGATTCAGAAGAACGCCCCGCAAGAGGACAACACCCCCGTCTTTGACGCGATGCAATTAACGGGGCCCACGGGCGCACAGATCCGCTCCACACCTACGGGCGACACGTTACTTTCCGTTTTCCTGCCGCTCATTGGCGACGCAGTGGAGACAGACGGCGTTCCCGACTCGCACCGTGCAGGCCGATACGTAGCGAGCATGTCGGAAAACGGCACTCACCAACCTTACACCTTCTTCTTCTCCCCCGACTCCGAGGATTGCTATTACGTCACGCCCGACGAAACGGTTTTCGTAGCCACGGCGCACGAGAAGACCGCACTGTTTTTGAACAGTTCCTACGCATTTGAACTGTACACGGGTGCGAAGATCCCCACTATGACAACGGCGGCGACCGACGAGATCATTCCCACGGGAGCCCAGTGGTATTACCGCACGGAAAATGGGCTTTTCACCGAACTCACGCACCTGAACGTGACCTCCGAAACGCGCGTATACCCGATTGCAAATGACGTTGCCTTCTATTTTTCGACCCAACCCGACACGCACGAGGTCGTGATCCGTCACAACGCCGAGGAGTTGTACCGCGGCGATGCGCAGGGCATTTCCCTTGCACTTGCCGATCACATCGACTTCCTGGATTTTGAGATCAGCGCCACCTTTGCCGAGAGCGCAGACAAGGCGTTTTACGGCACACTTTCTTACCGTTTCCGCATGGAGGTGGTGGAGGCAGCGCATTTCACACCCGACAGATTATCCGTACCGTCAGGCGGCTTTTTCATCGTTCAATGCGAAAACGTCAAGAACGTGGACAAACTGCAAGTCACCCTGACCACGGCCAAGGCGCCGCCCGTGATATTCGAAAAGGACGGGCTTGCCTACATCGCCTTCCCCGTAGGAACGGCAGGACAATATCAGATGAACATCACCTACGGTACCATTACCGCGACCTTTGATTTCACCGCTACCGCAACGGGTAGCACGCATCACACAGCAACGACCGCCGCGCTGTATCAGAACTTCTCGGCGTTGCTTCGCACACATCTGCCGATCCTGATCAATGAAAAGGGCGCCGCCGTGGCGAACACGGCACTGCTCCCGCGCGGCACCTTCCTTGCTTACACCGAGGATCGCGCGTTTGCCTACGGCGACACGCTGACCGTGGACGGCGAGGACCTTTCGGACATTCCCCTTCCCTTTGATCTGTACTGCATCAGCGGTGACGTACCCGCGCTTTCTGCGGGCCGCGTCCTGGAGATCGGCGTGGACGAATACATCGGCAAATACGTGATCCTGGATCACGGCTGCGGTCTGTACACCTGGTATGCAGGGCTCCTGGAGTTCCGCGTGCAAAAGGACGATTACGTGCAGATCGGCCAGGCCGTTGGCGTGGCCTCGGACTCGCCCGATTACGGCAAACCCGTTCTGGTAATGGCTACGCTCGGCAAGGGCGCGCTTTCGGTGGACTACCTCACCGAGCACACCTTCCAGTGGATCGATCCCAAAACGGAGCCATAAACAGCACAAGACCGCCCGTCGCGCT
>JAZSGQ010000072.1:0-18208 GCA_045532805.1 Eubacteriales bacterium | reverse complement strand
ACGAGGACGGCGAACAGTATTATACCTATTTCTTAAATCAGGTGGATGAAGCTGACCTCATGGCGCTGCTGGAAGAAAACTCCGCTCCCGCTGCCTGTATCTGCGCTGATAAATGCAGCGTTGGCCTTATCAATACCCAGTGTGAGATCTGCGCCGTGAACATGGTGGAGTGTATGGGCGTTGAACCCACCGAACCGGAAACCGAGCCGCCCACGGAGCCTGTTGAGGAACCGGAACCCAGCGTGGGCACCGGGCCTATTCTTCTTGTGGTGATCCTCATTGCGGCTCTGGCTGGCGGCGGTGCCTATTACTTCCTCAAGGTCAAGGGCAAGAATAAGCCCCAGACCAAGGGCAGCTCCGATCTGGATGAGTACGACTTCGGTGACGAAGATGACGACGGTGAGTACGCCGAGTTCGAGCAGTACGATCCTGCATCTGACCAGGAGGGCGTATGAGCGAATATAAGTTGATCGTTGCTGAAAAGCCCTCTGTGGCAAAAGCCATTGCCGCAGTCATTGCTCCCGGCTGTAAGCAGAGAAGAGGCTATCTGGAGGGCAACGGCTATCTCATTACCTGGGCGTTCGGTCATCTGTTCTCCCTTGCCGATATTGAGGCGTATTCTCCCGCGCCTGCGGCCGCAAACGGGCACTGGTGTATGGAGAATCTGCCCTGCATTCCCGATGAGTTCCGCTACGAATTGCGCCGCGGCAACGACAGAAAATCCACGGACGACGGCGTGGAGCGTCAGTTTGCACTGATCCGCACCCTTTGTACCCGCCCCGACGTGGATACCATCGTCAACGCGGGTGACGCGGACCGCGAGGGAGAGATCATCGTGCGACTTTGCATACAGCAAGCGTTGGAACATCACCCCGACGGAGAGAAAAAGGTGCTGAAGCGCTTGTGGCTCCCCGACCAGACGCCCGAAACGGTGGCCGCCGCCCTTACGGACATGAAGAGCGAGTGTGAGTACGACACGCTCGCGGACGAGGGCTTTGCGCGTACGTATATGGATTGGCTCTACGGCGTGAATTTAACGCGCTACGCAACGCTCAAGTGCGGGTCGCTATTGCGGGTGGGTCGCGTGATCGTCCCCATTGTGCGCGCCATTTATGAGCGCGATATGGCCATTCGCCACTTCTTACCAAGCAAATACCTGGCACTTGTGAGCAACGCGGTGACGGGCGGCGAGGAGATCGAACTTTCCTCCAAACAGAAATTCGAGATGCAGGATAAGGCAAAGGCCGCCGAACTTTGCGCCGCCTATAACGCGGCAGGTGCCGTGGTGCGTGACGTCAAACGCAAGAAGAGCACACTGGCGCCGGGCAAACTCTTTTCGCTTTCCAAACTGCAAAACCTGCTGGGTAAAAAGCACAAGATGTCGATGAGTGAGAGTCTGGAGATCATTCAGGGACTCTACGAGCGCGGCTATCTCACCTATCCCCGTACCAACTCGGAATATCTGGCAACGGCGGAGAAGGATAAGATCCGCAAGATCCTCGCGCAGTGCGCGAAGATCGGCTATCCCGTACAGTTCAAGGACTCGAACAAGATCTTTGACGATAGTAAGATCGAGTCGCACTCCGCGCTCACGCCGACCTATAAGATTCCCACGAAGGGCGAACTTTCGGAAAAAGAGAATCTCGTTTACGCAACGGTGTTCCGCCGTTTTGTGGCGATCTTCTGCTCCGAGCCCTGCACGGCGGAGAAAACCGAGATCACGATCGCCGTGGGGGAGTATGAGGAATTTACGCTCAAGGGACTTGTGATCCAGGAACGCGGTTGGATGAAGTATGACGATGCCACGCAAAAGGATAAGCTGCTGCCCGCGCTTGCCAAGGGGGATCGTGTCCAGATCGACTTCAAGCCCGTGGAGAAGGAGACCACGCCGCCCAAGCATTATACCATTGAAACCCTGAACCAGTACCTGAAAAACCCCTTCCGCGAGGAAAAGGCCGCCGTGGAGGACGTGGTGGGCGTGGACGATACCGAAGAGTACCGCGCCGTGCTGGAAGGTCTGGAACTTGGCACCGAGGCCACGCGCACGGGCATCATCGACAATGCGCGCAAGAGCCAGTACATCGCGTTGAATAAAGACGTATACACGATCCTGCCCGGCGGTGAGTACCTCATCGAGGCGCTGGATCATCTGGATATCCGTATGGATAAGCATCGCACCAGTGAAATGGGTCGCGCGCTCAAGCGCGTGTTCCGCGGACAGATGTCCGTGAAGGATTGCGTGGCACTGGCCGCCGAGGACGTGCGCGCCGTGTTTTCGCCAAAGGAATGCGCCATTGAGGACGACCGCGACATCGGGTTTTACGGCGCCGAGGTGGGCAAGTGTCCGCTTTGCGGCAAGCCCGTCACACGCGGTAAGTTCAGTTACGGTTGTTCCGGATTCCGCGAGGGTTGCGGCTTCCGTGTCAACCTCTTTATCGCCGACCGCGCGGTGTCCTTCCGCAATATGCAACTGTTCCTGGAGACGGGTCGCACTTCCAAGATCCGCGGCTTTATTTCCAAACGTTCCAACAAGCCCTACGATGCCTTCCTGCGCTTGCAGGACGGCAAGGCCGTGTTTGATTTTTCGGTTGAATAACCCTTTGCTCTCGGACGTCGATTGGGTGTAAGGGGGTACCTTTCGCACCTTCTTGACATAATAAACTCGCAGGCAGATGGGAGGGAATTGCTTGACTGTAAATGATGCCGTTGCAAGGCGTATTTCCAAATTGTTGCAGGAAAAGAATATGACCCAATATCGGTTAGAGCAGGAGTCGGGCATTCAGCATGGAAGTATGCAATGTATTATGAACGGACGAAATAAAACGGTCACCTTGAGTACTGTGCTCATGCTTGCCAGAGGATTCAAAATACCGCTGACCGAGTTTTTGAATGATGACATATTTTCTTCGGAGAAACTGGAAATAGAACAATAAAGACATCGATGAAAAAAAACGGACTCGCGCTACGCGCGAGCCCGTTTTTGCTTATTGTTCCATCTCGCGCATCTCGGCGATCACCGCGGCGGGGTCCTTGGCGCCGAATACGGCGGTGCCCGCGACGATCACGTTGACGCCTGCGGCAAGCACGTCGGCGAGGTTTCCAAGACCAATGCCGCCGTCGGCCTGGACGTCGGTGTCAAGACCGCGCGCGCGAAGCATATCGCGGATCTTTTTTGCCTTTTCCAGTGCGGAGGGGATCAGTTTTTGTCCGCCAAAGCCGGGATAAACCGTCATCACAAGGATCATATCGGCCAAGGGGAGCAGATGCTCGATTGCCTTGGCGGGCGTGTCGGGGGAGATCGAAAGACCCGCCTTAAGGCCTGCCGCGCGGATCGCTTCCAGGATCTCGCCGGGGTGCTCGGTACTTTCAAAGTGAATGGTGATGCCGTCGGCACCTGCCTTGATGTAGTCCTTGATATAGCGCTCGGGGCGCTCGATCATCAAATGCACGTCAAAGAACAGTCCCGATGCGTCGCGCAGAGCCGCGATGACGCAGGGACCGAAACTGATGTTCGGCACAAAGGCGCCGTCCATCACGTCCAGGTGCAGCATCTCGGCACCTGCCGCCTCGATGCGGGCGACCTCCTCGCCAAGGCGCGAAAAATCGGCGGCGAGCAGAGAAGGAGAAATTTTCATGTTGACCTCCTGAGTCTATTCGACATATTATGACAGTGGAATCCTGTTCCCAAGCGGCGGTGGGGCTTGGCCGTCAAAATGCAGGGAAGTGCGAGTCCTGACGCCCGTTGCCGCTTGTTTTGCCACCTCAAAGGTACCTTGGGGTGGCCTTTTCTTCTATCAGGCACACGGCGTGTGCCGACATGCCTTCGCCTGTGCCCGTAAAGCCAAGGCCTTCCTCGGTGGTGGCCTTGACGCTCACAGCCGTGACGGGAATACCCAGCGCGGCGGCGAGATTTTCTCGCATAGCGGGCACGTGGGGAGCGAGTTTGGGACGCTGGGCAAGGACCGTTGCGTCCACGTTGCAGATGCGGTATCCCACATCGCCAAGGCGGCGCGCCACCTCGCGGGCGAGCAACAAACTGTCAGCGCCCGCCAACCGCGCGTCGGTGTCGGGGAACAACTGTCCGATGTCGCTAAGAGCCGCGGCACCGAGCAAGGCGTCCATCACGGCGTGCGTGAGCACGTCGGCGTCCGAGTGTCCTTGCAATCCCTTTTCAAAGGGGATCTGCACACCGCCAAGAATCAGGGGGCGACCTTCTACAAGTCGGTGAACGTCATATCCGTGACCGATCCTCATCGCTTTGCTCTCCTTGCTAAAATATCCTCCGCGCGCTCGATATCGGCGGGGGTGGTGATCTTTAAATTTTCGTTGCCGCAATCCACGAGTTTGACGGGGTAGCGAATCAACTCCATGAGTTGGTTGTCATCGGTAAAGCCGCGCCCTTTGGCATCGTGCAGTGCCTTGTGGTACAGAGCCGTGTGAAAGACCTGCGGCGTTGCCGCCAAAAAGACTTTTTCGCGGTCTACCGTCTGCTCGATAAAGCCGCGCTTGTCGGCGAGTTTGACCGTATCGGTCACGGGGCAGGCGGCACTGGCGGCACGGTGCTTGTAGGCCGTGCGCAGAACCTTCCGTATCATATCGGGCGTGACAAGACAGCGTGCACCGTCGTGGATCGCCACGTATTTGATCTTTTTGCCGATCGCGTCAAATCCGTTTTTCACGGAATCAGCGCGGGTCGCGCCTCCGTCTACCACCGTAACGAGTTTTTTGATGCGGTAGGTGAGTTGTAATTGCGTGATCGCGTCTCTGTCCTCAGGGCGCGCCACCAGCACGATCTCGTCGATCAGGGGGCAGTCCTCAAAGGCCTTCAGGGTGCGGGCAAGCACGGGAACACCGCCAAGCTCCAGAAATTGTTTGGAGCAGCCCGTTTCCATACGAACGGAACTGCCCGCCGCCACGATGATCGCGGCTGTGGGCGGTGCCATATCCTTTCCCGCAAAGGCGCGCATCACGTCGGCAATCGTTTGCAGTACGGGCATATCAGCCGTTGCCCGCTTCGCTTTGCTCGATGGCGGTGATCAGGTCCACGCGGGTCTGATGCTTGCCACCCTCAAATTCGGCGTCCACGAAGGCGTTGACCAGATCAAGCGCGAGGCCTTGACCTACCACACGTGCGCCGAAGCAGAGCACGTTTGCGTCGTTGTGCTCACGCGTGAGGCGTGCGCTGAAGGTATCGGAGCAACAGGCGGCGCGAATGCCGCGGTGCTTGTTTGCGGCAAGCGACATACCGATGCCCGTGCCGCAGATGAGAATGCCCATATCACGCTCGCCACTCTGGATCTTTTGGCAGAGTGCGTGTGCGATATCGGGATAATTGCAACTTGCAGTGGTATGAACGCCAACGTCCTCCACGTCAAAGCCGCGCGCCGTGAGGTGATCGCGCACGATACCCTTGAGTTCTACGGCGGCGTGGTCACAGCCGATGATCAGTTTTTTCACTGTGCATTCTCCTTTTGCTTTAATTTTTCCAGTCTTTCCCGTTCTGCCTGCGGCATACGCAGATAAACGGGATTCAAATCGTTGTCAGTGCCTCTCTCGCCCGCCAAATAACGCCGATAGGCCACTTTGGCAACTGAAGCCGCGTTCTGATCCGCCAAAAGGGGAGAAAGGGCTTTGGAGGCTGTTTTTTGGGCAAGTTTGCAAAACTCGTCCACGCCGTCGCCCGTGAGCACGAAGGGGCGGCCGTCGGCCACCAACTCGTCCTCCAGATCCGCGACCGAGATCGCGCGATCGGGGCAAAGACGGACAAGCGCGCCGTTTTCATAGGTGAAGAGCGCGTTGTAGACCTGTCCGCGCCGCGCGTTCATCACGGGGCAAACGAGGCCATCAAACGGGACGGCGTTCTCGGCCAGTGCTTCCAGCGTGGAGACCCCAAGACAGCACGTCTCGCGTCCGAACGCCAGACCCTTGACGGTAGCGGCACCGATGCGCACGCCCGTGAAAGAGCCGGGGCCCGTGCTACAAGCGAAGAGTTCGACGTCGGCGGCACTCACACCTGCGGCGCGCAGGACGGATTCCACCATCGGGAGCAGTGTTTCGCTGTGCGTATTGCCGTTTTTTACTGTAAAGGAGGCAATGACCTTTTCATCGCGGCAGAGCGCAACGCTTGCCACAATGGCCGTGCTGTCAAGTGCTAAGATCAGCATAGGGCGGGTACCTCCTCCAAAAGAATTTCGCGGCTGTCGGGCACGTTCAGATTGTCTTTGGTAATGCTCACGCGCAAATAGTGCTCGGGCAGGGCAAAGGGAATATTCTCGCTCCATTCCACCAGTATGACCCCCTCACGCGCCAGATAATCGTCATAGCCGATCGAGTACAGATCGTCCTCGTCCGTGATGCGGTACATATCGAAGTGAAAAAGCGGCAGTTTGCCCTTGTGCTCGTGCACGAGGGCAAACGTGGGACTGCGCACCGCCGCGCCGGGGCACAGCACAGAGGCCACGCCGCGCACGAAGGCGGTTTTGCCCACGCCAAGGTCGCCGTACAGGGCGACGTAGCGGGGGAGCGATGCGTCCGCGAGAAGTTCCTTCGCAAGCGCCGCCCCCGCGGCTTCGGTTTCGGCAGGGCTTGCGGTATGAATGTATTGTGCTTTCATATCAGTCGAAGCCCTCCAAAACATTATTTTTCATTCTTGTTCAACTTTTCTTTCGTGCCGTCAGGGCGTTGGATCACGGTGTTATCCAGAATCGAGCCGAAGGAGGCACGGAAATCGCGGATATACTCCGCACGCAGTGCGGCCTGCTCGTCCTTTTCCGCATCGGTGAGGGCGCGCTCCTTGGAAAGGCGCGCGAGTTCGTTGATGCGAGCAACTTTTTCCTGCGTCATGGCTTATGCACGGAGCGCAAGACCCAGTTCGCGGTCAAGCAGGACAAGTACCTTTTTGGTCACCTTTTCCGCGTCCTCCACGGTCATGGTGTGATCCTCGGCACGCAACGTCATGCGAATGGATACCGACTTCTTACCCTCGCCCACCTGGGGACCGCGGTAAATGTCAAACAGACGGATATCCTCTACCAGTTTGCCGCCCGCCTTGGCCATCACGGCCTCAATCTTACCGACCTCCAGGGCCTCGTCGCAGGCGAAGGAGAAGTCACGGGTGATCGCGGGGAACTTGGGCAGGGGCTTATACACCTTTTCGGTGTTGCTTGCGGCAAAGAGCAGATCAAAGTCGATCTCTGCCGTATATACGGGCTGATCTACGCCGTAATTTGCCGCCACCTTGGGGTGGATCTGGCCGAACGTGCCGAGTTCCGTGCCGTTTGCGGTCACCACCTTGGCGCAACGGCCGGGGTGATAGGCGTAGTGATCGGTCACTGCTACGAAGGAGGCGTTCTTCATGCCTGCCAGTGCGAGTAGGTTTTCGATCACGCCCTTGACGGTGTAGAAGTCTGCATCGCCGTACATACCCAGCGTGATCGTGCGTCCCTCGTAGGGAAGTTTTGCAGGATCTCTATCGGGCAGGTAGACCGAGCCGAGTTCAAACAGACGGGCGTTTTCGTTGTTGAAGTTGATGTTGCGCGCCAGCGTTTCCATCATAGAGGGAAGCGTGGTGGTGCGCATCACGCTGGTATCCTCGCCCAAGGGATTGGAGATCACCACGCTACGGCGCAGAGCGCTGTCGGCGGGCATATTGATCTTATCGTAGTACTTGGGGGAGATGAAGGAGAAGGTTTGGATCTCGTCCACACCCATACCGTACAGTGCATTTTCCACGTCTACGGCGAAGGCCTGCTTGGGGGAGCGGCCGCCCTGCGTGGTCTGGCCACACATCTTTGTGGAGGCGATCTTGTCGTATCCGTCGATACGCAGGACTTCCTCGGCGATATCGTTCATGCAACGCAGATCGGCGCGGTAAGAGGGCACGGTGATCACGCCGTTCTCCACCTTACAGCCAAGACCCGTCAGCGTCTTGATCATATCGCTCTCGGCAATGTCGGTGCCAAGGAACGCGTTGTAGCGAGCGGGCTCGAAGGGAAGCGTGAAGAGTGCTTCCTTGCCGGGATATACGTCGATGATGCCGTCCACAACGTCGCCCGCGTCCAGAAGTTCCACAAGTTCGCAAGCGCGCATCAGACCCGCATAGCAGTTCTCGGGGTCAAGACCCTTTTCAAAGCGCGCACTGGATTCGGTGCGCATACCGTTCTTCTTTGCGGTCACGCGCACGCTGGGGCCGTTGAAGCAAGCCGACTCGAATACCACGGTGGCGGTATCGTCCTCGATCTCGCTGTTCGCACCGCCCATTACGCCTGCAAGGGCGCAGGCCTTTTTCTCGTCTGCGATCACGAGCATCGAACTGTCGAGCGTGTGATCGATGCTGTCAAGCGACTTGAACTGCTCACCGTCGGCGGCACGGCGCACGCGAATGGCGGAGCCGTCCAGCGACTTGTAGTCAAAGGCGTGCATGGGCTGGCCGTACTCCAGCATGACGTAGTTGGTGATATCCACGATGTTATTGATCGGGCGCACACCTGCGGCGTGCAGACGCATACGCATCCACATCGGGGAGGGCTTGATGCGCACGTTCTTGACGACCTTGGCAGCGTAGCGCGAGCAAAGGTCGGGTGCCTCGATGGCAACGGAAAGATAGTTTTCGATCTTGTCGCCGTCATTTGCGCCCTTTACCACGGGGGTGGGAACGTTCAGCGCACGGTCGAAAGAGAGCGCGGTCTCACGCGCCAGACCGATCACGGAAAGGCAGTCGGGGCGGTTGGAGGTGATCTCAAACTCCACGGCGGTATCGTCCAGCATCAGCGCCTTACGAATGTCCATACCGAGTTTGTCCGCAAAGCACTCGTCCAGAATGAGAATGCCATTTTCCTCCTTGCCGGGGCACTCGTGTGCGGTGAGGTTCATCTCGCCCATCGAGCACAGCATACCGTCGGAGGGGACGCCGCGCAGTTTGCCCGACTTGATGACCACGCCGCCCGGCAGTTTTGCTACGGGCAGTGCAGCGGGCACGATTGCGCCCTCAAACACGTTCCCAGCACCCGTGACGATCTGGATATCTTCGCCACGGCCTGCATCCATCGTGCAGATCAGCAGATGATCGCTATCGGGGTGGGGGACGATCTTCTTGATGCGTGCCACGACCACGTTTTCGATCTCTCGGCCAAGTTCTTCATATCCCTCGACCTTGGAGCCGGTCAACGTCATTTTATCGCAATAATCGGTGATTTTTACGTCGCTGACGTCTACGAAGTCAGCGAGCCATTTCATAGAAAGATTCATGTCGTCCGTCTCCTTTCTTAAAATTGTGCGAGGAAGCGCTCGTCGTTTTCGTAGAACAAGCGAATGTCGTCAATGCCGTAGTGCTTCATTGCGACGCGCTCAAGACCCATGCCGAAGGCAAAGCCGCTGTAAACCTCGGGATCGATGCCGCAGTTGGAAAGTACGAAGGGGTGCACCATGCCCGCACCAAGGATCTCGATCCAGCCCTCGCCCTTGCACACGCGGCAACCCTTGCCGCCGCAGGCGAAGCAGGAAACGTCGACCTCGGCAGAGGGCTCGGTGAACGGGAAGTGGTGGGGACGGAAGCGGATATTGGTCTCCTCACCGAAGAGTTGTCTTGCAAAGGTCTCCAGGGTGCCCTTGAGGTCGCTCATCGTGATGCCCTTGTCCACCACAAGGCCCTCGATCTGATGGAACAGAGGCGAGTGCGTGGCGTCCAGCGCGTCGGAGCGGTACACGCGACCGGGAGAGATCACGCGCACGGGGGGCTGCTGCTTCTCCATTACGCGCACCTGTACGGGCGAGGTCTGGGAACGAAGCAGAATGTTGTCGGTGATATAAAAGGTGTCCTGCGTATCGCGTGCAGGGTGATTTTCGGGAATGTTCAGTGCCTGGAAGTTGTAGTAATCATACTCCACCTCGGGACCTTCTGCGATCTGGAAGCCCATACCGATGAAGATCTCCTCGATCTCACGCTGTACGCGGGTGAGGGGGTGTTGATGTCCCATACGGGCGCGCGTGCCGGGCATGGTCACGTCCAGACGCTCGGCGGCAAGGCGTGCGGCCAGTTCCTTCTCCTTTTGTTCCTGCATACGGGCGGTGATGGCGCCCTCAATTTCGGCGCGCACCTCGTTAGCGAGCTGACCGATCACGGGACGCTCCTCGGCGGTGAGTGCGCCCATACCGCGCAGTACGGCGGTCAGTTCACCCTTTTTGCCGAGAAAACGCACGCGGATCTGCTCAATGTCAGCGTCGGGAGCGGCAAGTTCGCCGAGCGCTGTGATCTTGATTTGTTCCAGTTTTTCTCTCATGGTTCTATATCCTTTCGTATTATATCCTTTCGCAAAATTACAAAAAAATAAACCTCATCCCGAATACTTCAGGACGAGGCGAAATTCGCTCGCGGTACCACCCGAATTGAAGGCATACGCCAACACTCGCGGACACAAGAGGAGAACACCTCCTGTGACCATGGCCCGTAACGGTGCCTGCCGTATGCGACTACTACCCAACGGGGGATTCACCGCATCCGCTCCAAAGCGAAACGCCACAACTCGCGCGCACGGTCGCTCACAGCCAAGGCGACGTTCTCTGCAGTACGCAAATGAGAGGGGCAGACTTTTTCACAGCGTTTGAAAACAACACACAAAATATTATAACATATTTATAGGAATTGTCAAGTGCCGACGGCAAAAAAGTGCAAAAAACCACCCCCTCCGTGCGGAGGGGGTGGTGGGTGCTAAAACTTATGCAAGTGATAGCGGATCGCTTCTATCAAGCGGCCTCTGCGCCAAAGCCGGCGTTGTAGATCTCACCGTTGACCGTGGCCTCGGGTGCTACAACCAGGATGGAGTAGTAAGCGTTGTTGATGAAGCAGTAACCGTCGGCGTTGAATTCGCCACCCGTGATGTTCACAACAAGCTGGTAGGGAGCAGCGGAGTCGATGTTGACGCATGCGCTGTTGCCCACTGCAGTGAAGCTACCTGCATTGATGCGGACGTTGGTGGTGACGGTGTCGATGATCGCGCCATCGGCATCCTCGCCGAAGTTGTAGTAGATACCGTCTTCAACGGTAAGGGAGTTGTTCTCGCCCGTCAACTTAATGACCGTGGAGTAAGCAGAGAGGATCGTGTCGCCGTCAAGGGTCACATTTGCGCCCTCGCCGATCTCGATCGCGTAAGCATCCTTGCTCTCGTTCGTCTGGATCACGACAAGGTCGTTGAGCGTGACGTCAGAACCGTTCACAATGATGGCCGCGCCGGGAGTCTTGGCGATGATCTCGTGGAAGTTACCGTCCAGCGTCACGCCGTTCACACCGTCAAGGACAAGTGCGTTGTAGAGCTCAAGGTCCTCGACGAGCTTCACAACGGAGCCCTCGGGAGCACGGGTGAGCGCGGTGGCAAGAGATCTCATTTCGATCTCGACGCCCTCGGGAGTAACAACCTTGACTGCGGGAGTGATCTCGGGGATCACGATCTCGCCCTCAAGTTCGACGCTGTGCTTGCCACCTGCCATGAGGTTTGCAACCACTGCCTCGCCGCCTGCCATGGTGTCCTCGATTGCAAGGAACACGCCGTCAGCGCAGGTGAACAGGGAAGAATGGATCACGGAGACGTTGTTCTCCTCGGAAGCGAGTTTCTGCTGCATTGCAACAAATGCGTTCTCGGCGGAGATGTCGGACTTGGTGTAGGAGATGCCGATCTCACCAACTGCCACAGGCATGGTGGAAAGGTCAACGCTCTCGTCACCGGTCACGGTCTTGGCCATGGTGGTGAGGTCTGCGCGCATATCAGCCACGAGCTTGTTGAAGGCGGTGGTGTAAGCGTCGTCCGTCACGTTGCCAAGATCTGCCTCGCCCTGCATCCAGTACAGACCCACGACGTTCACGGCATAACCCATAGCCGCATATGCTTCAAGCTCGGCCTGTACGGTCTGCATGAAGTTCTTATAGAAGTCAGCGGTGTTGGTGATGCTCAGATCATTGAATGCGTACTTGATGATGGCGGCCTGCTTGCCGGTTTCCTCGTTGTAGTACTGACCAAGTGCATTGGCAATACCAACCTCAGGACCGTAAAGCGTTGCGTCCGAGCCCTGGCCGAAGGCCACGGGAGTAAGTGCGGGAGTGTAGTTGGTGGAAACGTAGTTCAGTACGCTGTCACCAACGGGGTGAGAAGTGTTGAATGCGGTGATGCCGGAGTAGTAGATGTTACCGTTACCGATTGCGATGGAGTCTGCCATTTCCTTGGTGTAGGGAGTATTGCCTGCTGCGCTCGTGCCACCTGCGATGAGGTAGATGTCAAGAGGCAGGAGAGCGGTCTCGCCACAGTAGGAAGCAAGGATCTCACGCTCTGTGAGCGAGAAGATGCTGAATGCACCCTCTGCGATCTCGTAAACGTAATCGCCGTTGGGCGTTGCGGCAAGGTCATTCAGGGCTGCACGAGCAACCTGCTCGGCGCTGCGAGAATGCTTGGTAGCAACGTAATCGGAGTAGGAGTAAACGGTCTTGCCGTCCACCTCGTACTTTGCGTAGAAGGTGAAGGCGTATATGGTTTCGGCATCGAACTCGTCAAGCGTGACGCGGATGGTGATACAGCCGTCGTCCTCGACCGTGATATTCTCAGCGGTTGCCTCGATATCAAGGTAAGTGCCGCCCTCGAGTGCCGCGTGGTTGAAGAGGTAGCCGGCAGCGAGTTCGCTCTTGGGAGCGATCAGCATACCGAAGGAAACGGTGCCGTCCGCGGTAAGGGATTTGACGTACTCATAAGCGGTAGCGCTCATGGTTGCCTTGAAGCGGAGAACCAGCTTGCCGTTCTCAAGTACGGGAGCGGCGCCTGCAGAAGCCGTGAGGCCGTTCAGGATCGTCTTGCCGCCTGCCGTGTGTGTGGAGGTTGCGTAACCGTTACCAAGGTTAGCGATCAGACTGCCCTGACCGTTGGCAACAATGTTGTCAAGGTTGGTCGTGCCTGCGTTACCCTGGAAGATGGGTGCGTTCTGTGCGGCGGAGTAGAAGCTGCCGCCGTAGACGTTGAGAGTACCGTTGTTCACGAATGCGGGAGTATCGCCATTGGTCGTCTTTGCGAACGTACCGCTGTAGATCTCGAGCTTGCTGTCGGCCGTGATGGAAGCGAAGCTGCCTGCACCGCTGTGGGTGTAGGTGCCGCCCGTGATCGTAGCGACGTTGCTCTTGTAGGTGATGATACCCGTTACGTTGCCGCCCATTGCGAACGTGCAGTTCTCAATGGTAGCGGAGCAGGTGTCGCGGAGTTCCACAACGCTACAGATCTGTTCGCCGTTCATGTAGTTGACGGTCGAGCCCTTCACGTTGATCGTGGAGTTGCCGTACAACTGGAAGGCAGCGCCCATATTTGCAAGGAAGTCGACGTTGGAATTGATCACGTTGAACGTGGTCGCAGTGCCGCCGCCGCAGTACGTGTAAAGGAATGCATGGGCTGCACCCTTGCCATCGGCACGGGTAGGCGACAGGTTCTTCACGTCGAAGACGATGGTTGCACCGTCAACGTTAACGGTGTTGGGCTGGTTGCTCTCGATGTAGAACATACGCTGAGAAGCGGGTGCCGTACAGGTGTGAGCATATACGAGCGTACCGTAGATATTGATGACAGTGGGTCTTACAGAGGAGTTCTGTACGTGGAACATACGAGCGTCCGTACTTACGGTAGCGCCCTCGGTGGTGATGATGGCATTCTTGCCAACGGTGAAGGTTACATCACCGCAAAGCTGAATGAGGTGAGGCGCGAATGCACCGATTGCCTGGACCTTGGTCGTGCCGTCAAGCGTGACCTTGGTGGTGCTGGTGCCTACGTCGGATCTGAGGAACTGGCCGTTCGTGAGAACGGTGACGTCCTTGATCACAAGGGTTGCGCCCTTGTTGACGATGCAGAAGTAGTTACTGGTATGGGTGTAGGTCTCCGTGATCACGGGCTGTACGCCGTTCACTGCAAGACCGACAATGGTCACAGTGGCGTTAGCGGGGATCGCAAGCTGCGTGTTGCAGGCGATATCAGCCAGCACGTAAACGGTTGCCGCATTGTCTGCGGTAACAGCCGCGATAGCATCGACCAAAGCGGTGAAGTAGCCCGTGTTATAGACGTTGCCGCCTACGGTAACGGTGTTGTCGTTCAGACGGATCACGTAGCCAACCTTGACTGCGGTGGTGTCGTCAGCGCAGTAGAAGGGCTTGGAAGCGCTCGCAATTGCTCTTGCGCAATCAACGGTGATGCCGCTGATGTTCAGGAGTGCGCCCTTGGTATCGGTGTACAGAGCCGCCACGTTGCCCGAAAGGGTTGCGCCGTTCACCACGGTGAGACCGCGGTTGAAGACCAGTGCGTTCACAGAGGCGTTGCCTGCGTGAGAAGCAAGGTTCATCGTGACGTTTGCGTTCTCGCCAAGGATCAGCGTGCCGTTTGCGCTCTCTACGTAGAATACGTAGTGAGCCGCGGGTGCGCCGTTCTCATCGGACTGCGTGGTCAGGACGTAAGCGTTACCGTTCAGGGTAATGGTGCCTGCCCATTCAGCGTCGTTCACACGGACAAGGTATGCGTTGCTCTCGCACGCGGTGTCTTCCTCGGAGCCGTCGTTCTTACCGAAGCCGACGGTACCGTCGATCACGAGATCGGCGTACTTGCCGCTCACGGTGATCAGACTCTGTGCGGTGCTGGACTCGCCACAGACCTTAGCGTTCTCGGCGATGGTCAGCGTGGTGGGATCGTTTGCGTTGGCACTACCGACGATCTGCACGGCATTGCCGTTTGCAAGGAGCGTGAGGTTCTCGATCGTAAGATCGGCGCCACCGGACAACTTGATGAAGGCATCGCTCGTATCGGAAGCGGTGATGACGATACCGTCAGCAGCGCCTGCGAGGGTCAGATCCTTGCCGTCGATCACGATCTGTCCGGGTTCAAAGGTTGCGTTCTGGATGAAATACAGCACGTCGCCGTCCTTTGCCATCTCAAGAGCGGTGGCAAGATCGGTGAAGTAACCGTTGTAGTAGTTGGTGGTGTAGCCGCCGGTGCCGAGCTTCACGGAGTTCAGACGGAAGTAAGCGCCGTTGCGTACAGCCGCCTCGTCGTCCTTCAGCGTGAGGTTCACGAGCTTCATGCTTGCAAAGGTCTTGTTGGTAAAGATGGGAGCATCGGTGATGAAGCTTGCGTCCTCAACGTAGACCTTGGCACCTGCGTTTGTGGAGTGGAACGCGGGCGCGATCGTATCGAAGATAATGCCCGTGCCCTTTACGTTCACCTGTGCGTCGCCGTAGAAGTAGAACACTGCGGAGCAGAAGCCGCCTTCCTTGAACTTGTAGTTCTCATGCGTGAAGCGAACCTGATTGGGGCTGTCGGCGATCACGTTGATGGTCTGGCCTGCGCGTGCTGCGAACATCATGCAGTCGGGTACCATCTTGAAGTTGCCGCCCGTGATATTCAGGGTCGCGTTCGAGTAGACGATCGAACTGGAGTCAGATGCCTTCTTGGCGCCGATCGTTGCCACGGAGCCGGGGTAGAAGTTGATCGTGCTCTTGGGAGAGCTCGAAGCGGTAATGATGCGGGTGACCTGGTCATTACCGGAGCTGTTGTTTTCAACCGTACCGTAAACATGAATGTTACCGACCCAGTTGGATTCTGCGCAGATCAGGTGGGTTTTAATGTTTGTGCCGCCAGCGTCAACACCGAGATATGCGCCCTTTTCAATGATGAAGTCTGCATAGGAATTCTCGGCAAAGGAAACAAACTTGGCCTCCGCACCACCGGTGGGAACTACGTGTACGTACGCGTTCTTACCAAGAACGACCGTGGAGGGATCGTCGGCAGTGCCGCCGGTAAGCTGGATCAGACCGCCCTTGGTGTTGGTCAGCTCAATGTTCTCCAGACGGAGCGTTGCGCCGTCACGGACGCAAAGGGCATAGCCGGCAACATTGGCGATCAACTTGACGCTTACGCCGTCGGCACCCTTGAGGGTGAAGTCCTGCTTGATGTTGGCTGTCGACGTGAGAATAAGATCGGATACAAGCGTGAGCGAGCCGCCCTGCAAGCCGCCTGCGACTGCAAGTTCAAGGTTGCGTGCGGAGTAGTAACCGTTGCCAACGCGGATAGGCGCTGCTGCCCACTTCGTGGTGGTCGAGCTATAATAGCCGAACAGAGCGTTTGCTGCCGCGTCGCTCTCCATTTGTACGTTCACAAGAGAGAGATACTCTACGTTGATGTGAGCGGCGAGGTTATTCTGCACGTAAATGTAGGCGTCCTTGACGATCAGCGTATTGCGCGCATCGTCGGGTGTAGGAAGACCTGCGTCCGGAGCGATGTAGCCGCTGTAGAAGAGTCCGGCATCGCCAAAGGCGCTCAAGCGAACGTTCTCGCCCTCGGCATAGAAGCCGCCCTGACCCTTTTCGCCGGGTTCAGGATTAGCCACCGGGCAACGCAGGTAGATGTAACCGCCGCCGTTGCCGTAGTGCGTAGCGGATACGTTGCCGGTCACCTTGATGCCTGCAGTCTGATTGTCGCGCGTCTGGAAAATACTACCCGATCCCTTGTGGACGAAGGTGCCGCCCAGGACGCTTGCGGTGGTGTTTCTGACGATCAGAATGTGGCTGGCCGTCTGGTTTTCAAAGTAGCCGCCGTTGATGGTCAGCTTGCCTGCGAAGGCCTTGTCAAGGTTAATACAAGTGAAGTTCTGTCCGCCGGCCTCGCCGATGATAGCAGCGCCCTCGTTCACGGTGATGTAGTTCTCACCGTTCACGGTGATGCCGTTGAACGTGTACGACAGGGGGTTGCCGTCTTCGTCGTTCTTGGTGAAGGAAGCGCCGCTGTGAAGCGTTGCGCCCTTGTTCAGGGTCAGATAGTTGGGCTTATCGGATTTGCTGGAAGCGTTGCCCGCCTCGTAGATGCGGAACAGGTAACCGTCGGAGTAAAGCGTGATGTTCTCCAGAGTCAGATTGACGTCACCCGTCAGCATGATGAAGTTGGAGTCAGCCTTGTCGGAAATGATCGTATGCGTTTCGCCGGGCCTTCCGTTTTCATCGAGTGCGCTGCGGATCGTGATCGTTCTCTTGGAAATGTTGGGCCTGCTGAAATAGGACTTCGTAGCACCCTTCGTGCTGCTTCTGATGATGTTCAGCGTGCCCTCGCCACCCTCGGGGATAGCGGATACTGCAGCGGAGAACTGATCGTCGGAGAAGTAACGATAGCAGGAAACGACCTGGTCATTGATGCGGTAGTACTGCGCGGTATCGCCAAGGCGAATGTTCGCGTAGAAGCTACGTGCCATATCATCGTTTGCGATTCTGACGTTTCGAAGCGAAATGTAATCAAGATCCGTGATAGCGGTCACGTTGGATTCGGTGTACAGATACGCATCGTGAATGCTTACGTTCCAGCCCGCACGGGAGAAGGTTGCGCTGTTCTTGCAGACCATTGCGGTTTGGCTGCCTCTGATGGTGTAAGTGGAGCCATACTCGTTGTAGATGATGAAGCCGCTACCCGTATGCTCGAAGTAAGCGGGGCCTGCGTCGTTCGTAACGTTGATCTTGGCACCTGCCTTGGGCGTACGGAAGATGCTGCCTGCACCTGTCTGGTAGTAGTTGCCGCCCATCACGTTGACAGTGGCACCCGTGTACATCTGGAAGATATAGCCTTCAGCAGATTTCTGCTCAAGCGTTGCGTTGTACACGTTGAAGGTCGTGTTGGAGCCGTCGCCGCCCGTGTACGCATACAGGAGCGCGTTGGATTGTCCTGCGTCAAGTCCCGCACCGGTTACCTCATAGATGAGGTGTGCACCGTCGTGGACGTTGACCACGTTGGGCGAGGGGCTCTCTGCGTAGAACATACGCTGCGACTTGACAACAGTTGCCTCGTGTGCGTAGTCGATCTTGCCGTAGAAGTTGTAGGTTGCAAAGACTCCTTCGACCTCGTGATTGCCGATGAAGAACATACGGAAGTCGCCTGCGCTCTTTGCACCTCTGGTGGAGATCACTACGTCCTTGGTCGCGGTAAAGGTGAACGCACCGTAAGAGCGGAGAATGTAGCTCTGAAGTGTGCCCGCACCCTGGATATTGGTCGTGCCGTTCAGCGTGAGCGAGGTGGCCGTCTTGTTCGTGCCGGAGGTGAAGGTGTTACCGTTCGTATTGATGTTTACGTCGGTAATGGTCAGGCTTGCACCGTCCGCGAGAGTAATGAGATAATCATCGGTAATGTTCTCGTAGAACGTGGGATTCTCGGTCGCGTCGCCTACC
>JAZSGQ010000056.1:0-20309 GCA_045532805.1 Eubacteriales bacterium | reverse complement strand
GGCGCGTTTTACGCGCCTCCCTTATTTTTATTAAAATATAAATAATTTTTATCAAAAGGGGTTGACTTTAATACTTTAATATGCTAAAATACCTCTATATTGCGAAAGGGCGGTATAGAAATGGGCTTTTTTGATCAGATTCAGGGTGCGGAAAAACTGATCCGCGCCATCGTCAACATCAAGGACGAGGCACAGTGCCGCGCGTTCCTTGAGGACATCTGCACCATCAAGGAACTGCAGGATATTGCACAGCGCCTTGAGGTGGCCGTGATGCTGAACGAGGGCAAGAATTATCAGGAGATCTCGCGTTGTACGGGCGCGAGCACGGCGACCATCAGCCGTGTCAAGAAGTGCCTGGTATACGGCAGTGGCGGCTATCGCGCCGCACTTGAGGCGATGAAGGAGAACGGAGAATCGGTATGAACGGTACGGAATTTGTTTGGCGTAATGAGGAACTGGCAGTCTTCCGTCTGCGTTCGCTCTACCGTAATCGTGGGTATATGCCCTATAAGATGAGCAAGTTTGAGGAATATGACTTGTATGCACACAATAAGCAGTTTTTGGTCTCCGAAAACATCATCACGTTCACCGATACCAACGGAAAACTGATGGCGCTCAAGCCCGACGTCACGCTGTCGATCATCAAGAACGGCAAGGACGTAGCGGGCGTGACGCAAAAGCTATATTACGATGAAAAGGTCTACCGCGTGTCCAAGGGCACGCGCGCCTTCAAGGAACTCACGCAAGTGGGTCTGGAGTGCATCGGCGCGGTGGATGACTACTGCATTGCCGAGGTGCTTTCACTCGCGGCGGATAGTCTGGCGCAGATTTCCTCGGATTACGTGCTTGACGTGTCTGACCTGGAACTGCTCGGTGCGGTGGTCTCACAGATGCAACTCTCGGATGCGGCATCGGCGGAACTTTTACGCCTTGTCAGTGAAAAGAACCTGCACGGCATCGCACAACTCGCCGCCACCGAGGGCGTTCCCGCGCGTGGGTTGGAAGCGCTGAACGCACTGCTTACCTTAAACGGTGCGCCGGATAAGGCCTTTCCCGTACTGCGTGCACTTCTGCCCGAGCAGGGCGAGGTGATCGACCGCTTGGAGCGCGTGCTCTCGGTGCTTGGCAGACACACGAAAAACGGCCGTGTCCGCCTGGATTTTTCGCTGGTAAACGATATGCACTATTACAACGGCATCGTTTTCAAGGGTTTCGTGCGCGACGTGCCCACGAGCGTGCTTTCGGGCGGTCAGTATGACCGACTGATGGAGAAGATGGGCAGAGCGTCAAAGGCCATCGGCTTTGCCGTGTATCTGGATCTCTTGGAGCGTCTGGGCGACGGTGCGCAGGACTTTGACGTGGACGCCGTGTTGCTTTACGATGCCAAAACGGACCCCGTGACGCTGTGTGCCGCCGTGGACGAACTGATTGCCAAGGGGTGGGGCGTGTCGGTGCAGACCGCCGTGCCCGAGCATCTCAAATACAAGCAGTTGCTGTGTATCAAAAACGGGGAGGTGAGCGTGCTTGAAGCCCATGCTTAACGTGGCACTGCCCAAGGGTCGCCTTGGCGAAAAGGTCTATGCGATGTTCGAGCGCGCAGGATTTGAATGCCCCTCGATCAAGGAAAACAATCGCAAACTGATTTTTGAAAACGAGGCTGTCGGCGTGCGTTACTTCTGGGTAAAGCCCTCCGACGTGGCCATTTACGTGGAACGCGGCGCGGCCGATATCGGCGTGGCGGGTAAGGATATCTTGTTGGAATACGAGCCCGACGTGTACGAACTGCTGGACCTTGACATCGGCAAATGCCGTATGTGCGTGGCTGCCAAGTCCGACTTCCGCGACGATCCTACGAGGACCTTGAAGGTGGCAACAAAATTCTCTGCCATCGCGGGCAATTATTACGCTTCGATCGGGCGCGATATTGACATCATTCACCTCAACGGATCCATTGAAATCGCACCCATTCTGGGGCTTTCCGACGTGATCGTGGACATCGTGGAAACGGGCACGACGTTGAAGGAAAACGATCTGGTGGTGCGTGAGACCATCGTGCCGATCAGTGCACGTTTGATCGCAAACAAAGCAAGTTATAAGTTTAAGAGCGCGCCCATTGACGCGATCCTTGCAAGTATGAAGGGGCAAACGGAGGCCTGAAATGATCAAGATACTGAAATACGGCGAGGTTTCGAGTGACGAGATCTTTGCCCGCGTGACTCCCGAAGTCGACGTGGAACAGATCGTCGCGGATATTCTTGCCGACGTAAAGGAGAACGGCGACGCCGCCCTTTACCGCTACTGTGAAAAATTCGACCGTGTAAAACTGGACTCCCTCGCGGTGAGCGACCGGGAGATCGCCGAGGCCTTTGCCGCGGTTCCCGCACAGTTTCTGGAGATCCTGCGCGAGGCGGCAGAGAACATTCGCCGCTTCCACGAAAAGCAAAAGCGCAACAGTTTTATTCTGAACGAGGAGCGCGGCGTGGTGATGGGCCAAAAGGTGACGCCCGTTGACCGCGCGGGCCTGTACGTGCCGGGCGGCACGGCGGCATATCCCTCCACCGTGCTGATGGACGCGATCCCCGCCAAGATCGCGGGTTGTCCGCAGGTCGTGATGGTATCGCCCCCCGGTAAGGACGGCAAGATCCCTGCCGTGATCCTCGCCGCCGCACGGATCGCGGGCGTGGATCGCATCTTCAAACTCGGCGGCGCACAGGCGATCGCCGCCCTTGCCTTCGGCACCGAAAGCGTGCCCAAGGTGGACAAGATCGTGGGCCCGGGTAATGCCTTCGTGGCCGAGGCAAAAAAGCAGGTTTTCGGCACCGTTTCCATTGATATGATCGCAGGACCCAGTGAGATCCTGATCATCGCGGACGGGGCAAGCAACCCCCGTCACGTGGCGGCCGACCTGCTCTCGCAGGCCGAACACGATAAACTGGCAAGCGCCGTGCTCGTGACCGATTCTGAGGAATTGGCCCTTGCCGTGCAGGCACAGATCGAGGAGCAACTGCCGCAACTGGCCCGCGCCGAGATCGCACGCGCCAGTGTGGAGCAGAACGGCAAGATCATCGTGGCTCCGAGTCTTGAGGTGGGCATCGAGATTTCCAATGAACTCGCCCCCGAACACCTGGAACTGTGCGTGGACAATCCCTTTGATTATCTGGACAGTATCCGCCACGCGGGGTCGATCTTTATGGGTCGCAACTGCCCCGAGGCACTGGGTGACTATATGGCGGGTCCCAATCACACTTTACCCACGGGTGGCACGGCGAAATTCTCCAGCCCCTTGTCGGTAGACGATTTCGTGAAAAAGACGCAGTACACCTATTTCACGCGCGACGCCTTGGCACGCGTGGGGAACAAGGTGGCGTATTTCGCAGAGAAAGAGGGCTTGACCGCCCACGCCAAGAGCGCAGTGGTGCGCCTGGAGGATACACAATGAGCCGCTATTTCAGTGATAAATACGAAAAACTGGTGCCCTACGTTCCGGGCGAACAACCCAAGGAACGCAAATTCATTAAACTCAATACCAACGAGTCCCCCTTTCCACCCTCGCCCAAGGCGCAAAAAGCGGTTGAGGAAGCGGCAGGGAAACTTCAACTTTATTCCGACCCCGAATGTCGGCTCCTGGTGCAGAAAATGGCCGATTTTTACGGCGTGAGCACGCGCGAGGTGCTGATGACCAACGGCTCGGACGAGATCCTCAATTTCGCCTTTATGGCGTATTGCGATGAGAAGACGCCCGCCGCCTTTGCCAACATCACCTACGGTTTTTATAAGGTGTTTGCGGCGCTGAACGGCGTGCCCTATACCGAGATCCCGTTGCGCGCGGACTTCACACTGGATCCCGCGGATTACTACGGCATCGGCAAGACGATTTTCATCGCCAATCCCAATGCCCCCACGGGCATTGCGCTCCCCAGGGCAGAGATCGAAGAGATCGTCAAGAGAAACCCCGATCACGTGGTGGTGGTCGATGAGGCCTACGTGGATTTTGGCGCCGAGAGTTGTGTGCCCCTGATCCATCAGTACAAGAATCTGTTGGTCACGGGTACGTTTTCCAAGTCGCGCTCCATGGCGGGCGCACGTCTTGGCTTCGGTATCGGTTGCGAGGAGTTGATCGCAGATCTGAATACGATCAAGTATTCGACCAACCCCTACAACGTCAACAGTATGACGATCGCGCTGGGCGTCGGCACGATGGAGGACGCGGCTTATACGGAAAATAACTGCCGAACGGTCATGGAAAACCGCGCTTATCTGGCAAACGAACTGGATAAAATGGGCTTTGTGCAGACCGATTCCAAAGCCAACTTTCTCTTTGCCGCACACCCCACCGTTTCGGGTGATGCGATCTACTCGGCACTGCGTGAAAAAGGCATACTGGTGCGGCATTTCACCGCACCGCTTATCGCACAATACAATCGAATCACCATCGGCACACGCGCGGATATGGAAGCGCTGGTGTGCGCGTTGCGTGAGATTTTGGAGGAATACAAATGAGAACGGCAACCATAGAGCGCAACACGGCTGAAACCAAGATCGCACTCACGCTTGATCTGGACGGCAAGGGCGCATCGGAAATCGATACGGGCTGTGGCTTTTTGGATCATATGCTCACTCTGTTTGCCTCGCACGGCCGCTTTGACCTTACCGTCAAGTGCAAGGGAGACACGCAGGTCGATGACCACCACACGGTAGAGGATATCGGCATTGCGCTGGGCGCGGCCTTTATCGAGGCACTCGGCGACAAACGCGGTATCTGCCGCTACGGCACGGCTACGATCCCCATGGACGAGGCACTGTTGCTTTGCGCCGTGGATCTTTCGGGCAGATGCGGACTATACTCCACCCTGGAGTTGCCCGCCGCCAAGATCGGCACCTTTGATACGGAACTGGTAGAAGAATTTTTGTGGGCGTTCGTGCGCAACGCCGCGTGCACGTTGCACGTACAGCAGTTGGCGGGGCGCAACACGCACCACGTCATCGAGGGCGCGTTCAAGGCACTGGCACGCGCTCTGCGCATTGCAGTGAGCGTGGACACCGCTTTTGCGGGCGAGATCCCGTCTACGAAAGGGGTTCTTTGATGATTGCGATCGTGGATTACGGCGTGGGCAACCTCTTCTCGCTTGCCAGTTCCTTTCGCATGGTGGGCGCGGACGTGACCGTCACCTCGGACGAGGCCGTATTGCGTGAGGCAGACCGTATCGTTCTGCCCGGCGTGGGCGCCTTTGGTGACGCCGCCGCAAAACTGCGCGCTAGCGGACTTGACCGCGTGGTCAAGGAACAGGCACTCGCGGGTAAGCCCCTGCTTGGCATCTGCCTTGGTATGCAACTGCTTTTCGATAAGAGTCTGGAATATGGCGAGCACGCGGGACTCGGCCTTGTACGGGGCGAGATTCACCCCATTTCAAACGTCATTCCGAGTGATTTGAAGATCCCGCATATCGGTTGGAATGCGTTGCATTTCACGGCGAACAAAAGCCCGCTCTTCCGTTATATCAAGGAGGGCGATTGCGTTTACTTCGTTCACTCCTTCTACGGTACAAACTGTGAAGATTCCGTGATCGCTACCACGGAATACGGTGCCGAACTCACCGCGGCGGTTGCAAGCGGCAACGTGTGCGGTTGTCAGTTCCACCCCGAGAAAAGCGGTGCCGTGGGTCTTGCGATCCTGCGCGCTTTTTGTGAAATGGAGGCATAACGGTGCTGATTTTTCCTGCAATAGATTTGTTTGAAGGAAAGGCCGTACGGCTTTTCAAGGGCGATTACGCCCAGATGACGGTGTACAGCGAGGACCCCGTTTCCGTCGCGTGCGATTTCAAAGCGGCGGGCGCCACGCACATTCACGTGGTGGATTTAGAGGGTGCCAAGAGCGGCGAAACGCCGAATATCGACACCGTTACCGCACTTTCTGCCATTGACGGCCTCTTTGTGGAGGTCGGTGGCGGCATTCGCAGTATGGCGGTCGTGGAGCGCTATTTGTCCGCGGGTGTGGATCGCGTGATCCTTGGCACTGCCGCCGTGAAAGACGAGGCGTTCTTGCGCGAGGCCGTGGCGCGTTACGGCGAGCATATCGCCGTCGGCGTGGATATCAAGGACGGTTTTGTAGCGATCAAGGGTTGGACCGAGTGCTCTGACCTTGAGGCAATGGCGTTCTGTGAGAAGATGCAAGAGATCGGCGTCTCGACGCTGATCTGCACCGACATTTCCCGTGACGGTGCGATGCAGGGCGCCAATCACGCGCTCTACCGCACTCTCGCCGAGCGCTTTGGCGTTCAGATCATCGCGTCGGGCGGTGTTTCCTCAATGGAGGACGTGGAGCGCCTAGCCAAAATGGGGCTTTACGGTGCCATCATCGGAAAGGCGTATTACACGGGCGCGATCTCGCTTTCTGCGGCAATTGAGGTGGCAAAATGATTACAAAGCGAATTATCCCTTGCCTTGACGTGCGTAACGGACGCGTGGTCAAAGGCGTAAATTTTGAGGGCGTGAGCGACGTTTCCTCGCCCGTCGAATTGGCACGTTATTACAGCGAAAACGGCGCGGACGAACTGGTTTTCTACGATATTACCGCGTCCTTTGAGGGGCGCGCCCTCTTCACCGAGGTGTTGCGCGAGGTCGCAAGCACCATTTTTATTCCGCTCACGGTGGGCGGCGGTATCAATACGTTGGAGGATTTTGACCGCGTGCTCAAATGCGGCGCGGATAAGGTCAGTGTCAATTCGGGCGCGATCCGCAATCCGAACCTGATCAGCGAGGCCGCCAAGCGCTACGGTGATCAGTGTGTGGTCATTTCCGCCGACGTGAAGCGCGTGGACGGCGTGTTCCGCGTGTTCGCCAAGGGCGGACGCGAGAATACGGGCATGGAGGCGATCGAGTGGATACGCCGCTGTGTCGGTATGGGCGCGGGCGAAGTCGTGCTCAACTCCATTGATACGGACGGCGTAAAACAGGGCTTTGACCTTGAAATGTTGGACGCCGTGTGCCGCGCCGTTTCCGTGCCCGTGATTGCTTCGGGCGGTGCTGGTTGTATTGCGGATTTTACCACGTTGTTTAAAACCTTGCCCGGTGTGGACGCAGGGCTTGCCGCGTCCATCTTCCACTTCCGCGAGGTGGCTATCCCCGATCTGAAAGCGGCACTGGCCGCCGAAGGAATCCCCGTGAGACTGTAAAGGAGACTGTTATGCTGAATATCGATGAATTGAAATTTGATGAGAAGGGCCTGATCCCCGCTATCGTGGTGGACGCCGTAACGAAGCGCGTGCTCACGCTTGCTTATATGAACCGCGAAAGTCTTGCGATCTCCATGGAAAAGGGCTTGACCTGCTTCTGGAGCCGCTCGCGCGAGAAACTCTGGCTCAAGGGTGAGACCAGTGGTAACTACCAGCACATCGTTTCGATCACGGCTGACTGCGATAAGGACGCCTTGCAGATCATGGTAGAGCCCGACGGCCCCGCCTGCCACCTTGGCGCGACCTCCTGCTTTGAGAATCCCGTGTTCCAAAGCGAAGAGCGCTCGGAGTTCTCTCTTGAAATGCTGATGACGATGCTGGAGGGACGCAAGAAGGAAAAGAAGGAGGGCTCGTACACCACCTACCTCTTCGAGAAAGGAATTGACAAGATCCTCAAAAAGGTCGGCGAGGAATGCACCGAGGTCATCATCGCGGGCAAGGCCGACGATAAGAGAGAGACGGTCTATGAGATCGCGGATCTTGCCTATCACGTGATGGTCCTGATGTTGCAGATGGGCATCTCCCTGGAGGACATTCACCGCGAGCTTGCCTCCCGCCACGTGATCGACCACAAGATCAAGCAGGAGAAAATGACCTGATCGAAAAAAGCCACCCGAGGGTGGCTTTTTTCTTTTTGTGCCGCCCCCCGATCGGGAAACGTCGGAAAAGAATGAGAAAATATTACAAATCACAGAAAATAAAAATGGAAAACGGTAATTGAAATCTGGAAAAACCATAAAAATGTTTGGAAAGTGCGAAATAAATCAAGAAATACGGTGTTTTGCGTCAAGAAAACGGCGACGTATTTCCGCAATAAAAAAGTGCCCCGCGACGCGGGGCACTTTTTTTGTTGCATTCGTTACTCTTCATCGAGCGCAAGATAGCGAATGGCGCGGCGGTAGCCCTCAAAGCCAAGACCCATATACGTCTTTTTGGCAATGGGAGAAACGAAGGAGTGGTGGCGGAAGGCCTCGCGCTCCATCACGTTGGAGATGTGCACCTCGACCGTGGGGATCCTCACCGCGGAAAGCGCGTCGGCGATCGCCACACTGGTGTGGGTGTAGGCCGCGGGATTGATCACGATACCGTCGAAGGCACCGAATGCCGCCTGGATCTTGTCCACGATACAGCCCTCGTGGTTGGACTGATACAGTTCGCATTCCGCGCCTACCTCGGCGGCGGATTCACGAATGAAATCGCACAGGGCATCAAAACTTTGATTGCCGTAAATGCCGGGCTCGCGAATGCCGAGCATATTCAGATTCGGTCCGTTGATGATCAGTAGTTTCAAAGGAGCACCTCCTCGATCTTTTTCATGTTGTCCTCGATGTTTCGCGTGATGGCCACCGTTACGTCGGCGGCCGCGCGGTAAAGCGGCAAACGCTCGGCGTACAGCACGGCGGGCGTTTTTTGCTGGGAGAGCGGGCGGCCTGCAAGGGGCAGATCGTCGGGCGGCGTATCCAGGAACACCACGCGCCCGTTCTGGGAAAGCAGCGGCAGGTTGCGCGCCCTTGTTACCGCACCGCCGCCCGTGGCGATCACAAGCCCGCTTTCGCGGCAAATAGCGGCAAGCGCCTCGGTTTCCCGTGCGCGGAAGTCCTCCTCGCCGTATTTCTTGAATATGTCGGGGATCGGCATACCCGCGATGCGCTCGATCTCGGCATCACAGTCCACAAAACGGCGCCCCAGGCGCTCGGCAAGCAAGCGTCCGAGCGTGGACTTGCCACAGCCGGGCATACCGATGAGCACAATGTTTTGCGTTTCCTTTTCGATCTCGTCCGTGATGCGGGCGACTTCGCTGTCGGGAATGCTTGTCCCAAGGAAAAACTCCGTCGCGCGTCTTGCCTGCGAAACCAGCATCAAAAGGCCGTTTTTACAAGCGATACCGCGCGCCTTGGCGTCCTGTAAGAGTTTGGTGCGGGCGGGGTTGTAGATCATATCGAGCACCGCTTCAAGTCGGGGAAGTGCATCAAGCGACAAGGGCGATACGCCGTTATTCGGATACATACCCACGGGCGTTGCGTTAACAAGGATCTCTGCGTCTGCGTGGCGGTCGAGGTTGCCGTAGTTGTCGGGGCCGTTGCGGGAGATGACCACCACCTCGCGCGCGCCCTGATCTTCGGCCACGGCCACGGCCGTGCAGGAGGCGCCGCCCGAGCCCAATACCAACACCTTTTTGCCCGCAAGGCACACGCCAAGCGATGCCACAAGATCGGCAAAGCCCGCGTAGTCGGTGTTGTGACCGATCAGCGTGCCGTCCGCGCGTTTCAGGACGGTGTTGACGGCGCCGATGCGGCGCGCCTGGGGCGTGAGTTCGGCAAGGTGGGGGATCACGGCTTTTTTGTAGGGGATCGTGACGTTGATCGCGTCAAATTCGCCCTTTGTAAGGAACTGTTCCAGTGCGTCGGGTGCTACTTCAAAAAGGTCGTAAGGGTAATCGGCCAGTGCCGCGTGAATGCGGGGGGAAAAACTGTGGCGAAGGTGCTCGCCAAGCAGTCCCGCCTTGATCGTTGTTCCGCGGATCATAGCATTTCACGGTAGGTGCCGAGATAGCGGAATCGATCACTGCCGTTCTCCAGATCGCCAAGCAAACGGAGGAGGGCGGGGGACTCCACGGGGACCTCCAGATCCAGATAGAACAGGAACTGGAAATCATGTCCGGGCATCGGTCTTGATTCAAGTTTGGTGAGGTTGATGTGCATCGCGTTGATCTGCGTGAGCAAGCGCGAAAGACTACCGGGTCTGTGCGCGTCGGGCAACGTGAGCATAATAGAGGTCTTGTCGGCGCCGGGATAGATCTCGGGGGTCTTGGAAATGCAGATGAAGCGCGTGTAGTTGTTGCCGTTGTCCTGAATGTCCTCGTCCAGAATCTCAAGGCCGTACAGCGCGACGCAGTTGCGGCTTGCGATCGCGGCCACACCGTCGGGCGCGTTTTTGGCGAATTCTGCCGCCTTTGCCGTGTTGGGATACTCGGTGGCTGTAACACCGCCGAGCCCTGCAATATAGCCCGCACACTGGGAGAGTGCCTGCTGATGCGACACGATCTCGCGCACGTCCGCGCGCTTCATGCCGGGCTTGCCGAGCAGACAGTGATCGACTTTAAGGCGCAGAGTACGCACGATATAGAAGCGGTGACAGGACATCAGATCATAGATCTGCGTCACAGAACCCGCGGTGCTGTTTTCAATGGGGAGCACACCGTAGCGGCACTCGCCCTTGTCCAGTGCGTCAAATACCCCCTCAAAGGTCTTGTAGAAACTGACCTCGGGGCAGGCGAAGAGTTTTTCTGCGGCTTGCAGAGAGTACGCACCCTCAAGCCCCTGGCAAGCGACCTTGGCGCGTTCGGGAAAGAAGGGCGACGTGTTTTTTACCGCGTTTCGGATCTTGTCGGCAAGGCGCGTGGTGGTGTTCAATCTCTCGTGCTGATAGGCCTTGGAGAGCGCGAGAATGGTCGCGTACAGCGTGCGGATATTCTGCTCCTGCTCGGGGCCTGCAAGTTCGGACACCTTGGAAAGGAGCGCGCGTTCGCGCGCGGCGTCCGTCACGGGCATACCGACCGACCGCTTGTAATCCGCCACGTCGGCGCTGACCTGCATGCGCTCGCAAAACAGTTTGACGATCTCGCGGTCAATGCGGTCGATCGCGGCACGGGAGTCCTCAATGGACGGGATCTTTTTTTCGTTATTCATTCGTGTTGTCTTCTTTCACTTGAGAATCGAGAAGGAGGTCAAGTACCGCAAGCGCGGCAACCGCCTCCACAACGGGAACGGCGCGCAACACCACGCACGGGTCGTGCCGTCCGCCGATCTTGAGTTTGGTGTTTTCCATACGGGAAAGGGAAACGGTATCCTGCTCCTTTGCAATGGAGGGCGTGGGCTTGAAGGCCGCACGGAACACAAGCGGCATACCGTTGGTCATACCGCCCAGAATCCCGCCGCAGTGGTTGGTCAGGGTGCGGACGGTCTTGCCGTCGGTAAAGAAGGCGTCGTTGTTCTCACTGCCGCGCAAAGCGGCCGCGCCGAAGCCCGCGCCGAACTCTACGCCCTTCACGGCGGGCACGGAGAACATCAAAGCCGCTACACGGCTTTCCACGCCGTCGAACATGTGCTCGCCAAGGCCTGCAGGGAGCCCCGTGACGGCACATTCCACCACGCCGCCTACCGAGTCACCCTCGGTGCGCGCGGTGAGGATCCGATCGCGCATGGTTTCTTCCTTGGTGGGATCCAGCAAAGGGAAGGGAAGGCGCGTGAGCGAGTCCAGTTGCTCTGCCGTAATTTCGGTGTCAAAGCGCTTATCCTGCACGTCCGCAATCGCGGCAACGTGCGCGCCTACGTGAACGCCACGGGCGGCAAGGTATTGCAGTGCAAGACCGCCCGCAATGCAAAGGGGAGCGGTGAGGCGCCCCGAAAAGTGTCCGCCGCCGCGCAGATCCACCCCGTTGCCGTACTTTTGCAGTGCGGCAAAGTCGGCGTGACCGGGTCGCGGCGTGTCGTAAACGAAGGAGTAGTCCGAGGAACGGGTGTTCTCGTTGCGGATCACGGCGTGAACCGTGTCACCGTTGGTGACGTGATCTGCAAGACCCGTAAGGAAAATGGGGCGATCTGCCTCGCGCCTTGGCGTGGCGAGGTCGCTGTTACCGGGCGCGCGTCGCGCCAAAAAAGCGTTCAGCGCCGCAAGATCGACGGAGAAGTCCTTGGGAAAGCCCGTCATTTTTACGCCGATCTCGACGTCGTGCGAGCCGCCGTACACCGTAACGTGCAGATTGCTTCCGTATTGATTTGCCATAGCGACTCCTTTCAGCCCTTGACGGCGGTTTTGAAGAAGGTGGGATAGGATTTGTTCACGGCCTCGGCACCTAGAATCGTCACGGGGCCGTCGGCGATCAGCGCGGCCACGGCGGCGCTCATCACGATGCGGTGATCTCCCGCGCCCGACACGGTGCCGCCCTGAAGGCGACCCTTGCCGTGAATGAGCAATCCGTCCTCGCGCTCCTCGACCTCGCCGCCGAGTGCGCGAAGGAGCGCGGCGGTGGTGGCGATGCGGTCGCTTTCCTTGATGCGGAGCCGCGCGGCACCCACGATCTCGGTGTCACCCACAGCACCCGCCGCCACAACGGCAAGGACGGGGACAAGATCGGGAATTTGCTTGGCGTCAATGCGGATCCCCCGCAACGGTGCGGGAAAAACGGTCACGGAATGGGTGCGTTCCTCGCACTCCACCCGCGCGCCGAATGCTTGCAGTAAGTCAAGGATCGCACGGTCGCCCTGTGCGGAATCCGCGCGAAGACCCGTTACCCTGACGGGGTGATCGCCAAGTGCACCTGCCAAAAGCGGAAAAACCGCACCCGAGTAATCTCCTTCGGCCAAAAGTTCGTGCGGCGAGCGAAGGGGCTGTGCTACGATGCCGGGGATCTCAAAATGGCGTCCGTCGGCAGAGCAGACGGGCGACGCCCCGAAGGCGGCAAGCGTTTGCAACGTCATTTGAATGTAGGGCGCTGACTCGATCTCGCCCGTCAACGTGAGCGTGGAGCGCTCGGGGAGCAGGGAGAGTGCCAGTAAAAGCCCTGTGACGAACTGCGAGGAAACGTTGGCGGCGATGCTGTAATCCCCCGCGGACAGTTTGCCTGCAACGGTCAGACCGCCGTCCGTACCGTCTGTGAGCGTGATGCCGTGGCGCTTCAACTCCGTGGCAAGCGGCTCCATAGGGCGCTCGGGGAGGCGGCCGCGCCGCAGAAAGGTGGTCGTGATGCCGAGTGCGGCGACCACGGGCACGAGAAATCGGAGCGTCGAGCCCGATTCTCCGCAGTCCGCCACGGCGCTTTTTGCAAGCGTTGCGGTGGGTGTGATCCGCATACGTTCACCCTCGGTCTCCACAGATGCGCCGAGTGCGCGAAGGCAGGCGGCGGTGGCGGCAATGTCCTCACCCGCGCCCGACAGGGAAAAGTGCGTGGGTGCGTCCGCAAAAGCGGCGGCGATCATCGGGCGGTGCAGTGCCGATTTGGAGGAGGGGGCGCGGATCTCATCGAAAAATGTCGGTTGACAAAGGGTAACGTCCATATCAGACCTCCAGACCCTTTGCAAGGAATGCTTCTAACTGTGAAACGGGCATGGGCACGAGCACGCTCTCGCCAAGTGAGCGCGGCAGTACCAACGTGATGCGCTCGCCCGAGCGCTTCTTGTCGCCCAGTGCGATTTTGGTGAGTTCCTTCGCGGTAAAGGGGCAAACGGTGGGCAAACCGTACTGTGTGAGCAATGCCTCCATGTGAGGAAGAACGGCGGCGTCGCACAGTCCGTGTGCGATCGCGGCGCGCGTCATCACCGTCATACCGATGGCCACCGCAGAGCCGTGTGAAATCGAGAAATCGGAGCAGATCTCCACGGCGTGTCCCGCAGTGTGTCCGAGATTGAGCAGTTGGCGCTTGCCCGTGTCGCGCTCGTCTGCCTCTACCACGTCGCGCTTATCGGCCACGCAACGGGCAATCACCGCTTCGGGGTCGGCCGAGAAGTCCTGTTGCAACGTGTCAAGCAACTCCCCGTCGCCGATATAGCCGTACTTGATGACCTCCGCACAACCGTCGGAAAAGACGTCGAGGGGGAGCGTGGAGAGCGTGTCGGTGTCGCAGAACACCCCGATGGGTTGGTTGAACGCGCCTACCAGATTCTTGCCGACGGGCAGGTCAATGCCTGTTTTGCCGCCCACCGAGGAGTCGACCATGGCAAGCAGGGTAGTGGGAAACTGCACAAAGGGAATGCCGCGCAGATAGGTCGCGGCGGCAAAGCCCGTCATGTCGCCCACAACGCCGCCGCCAAGGGCGGCAAGGCAGTCCCCGCGCGTCAGTCCCTCGGTGGCTAGTGCGTGCCAGAGCGAGAGGAGTGTGTCCGCGTTTTTGGAGGCCTCTCCGTGCGGGAACACGAAACTTTTGACGGTATAGCCCGCGTTCTGCAACGAGGTGATGAGTACGTCACCCCACAGAGCAAACACGGTATCGTCGCTGACCACCGTCACGGTGCGCGGCGGGGGAAGGAGTGCGGCAAGAGAGTCGCCTGCCTTACGCAAAAGCCCCTTGCCGATCTGAACGTCATAAGTGCGCGAGGCGCGCACGGTCACACTCGTCATGTTTCCTCCTCACTGCCGCGATCCACGCGCTCCTTGGCAAGGCGACCCTCACGCAACAGTGCGCAAAGGCGGTCCGCGTCTCCTGCGGCCATCGCATCACGGTAAGCGGCAAGCGCCTCGATGATGCCGTCGATCTCCTGTGTGAGGTAGTCGCTGTTCTCCAGGAACAGCTCTGTCCACATTTTTTCATTGAGCCAGGCCACGCGGGTCAGATCCTTGTAGGAGCCCGCAGAAAAGCCCTTGTGTACCTGTGCGTTGGGACTCTTCACGTAGGCGTTGGACACCACGTGTGCCAACTGCGAGGTGAAGGCGATGATGCGGTCGTGCTTTTCCGCACTTGCCACGGTGATGGTGCCAAAGCCCACGGGTATCAGCAACTCGCGCACGCGCGTGAGGAGTGCTTCGTCTGTGGGATCGGCGGGAACGATCACCATCGGTGCACCGCGGAAGAGTTGATTTTTACTGTTTTCAAAGCCCGAGAACTGCGTGCCCGCCATCGGGTGTCCGCCGACAAAGCGGAAACCGTATTCGCGCGCCATACCGAAGCAGGTCTCGCAAATGCCGCGCTTGGTGCCGCAAAGATCAATGACCACGGAATGCTCGCCGAGGTGCGGCGCGGTTACGCGGAGCCAGCTCACGGCCGCCGTGGGGTACACGGCAAGGAAGATCACGTCACACTCGCCCGCATTCTGCGCCGTCAGTCGGCCGCAGATCGCGTTTTCGGTGAGCGCGCTCTCCAGAGACGCAGTGTTAATATCGTGCGCCAGAACGGCATGTCCCGCCGCGCTGTATGCTCTTGCCATGGATCCGCCGATCAGGCCAAGACCCACAACACCTACTTTCAATTGACTCATTGCTCTGTGTTTCCTTTCTCCAGGGGCAGAGAACAGCCCCCAAGTGTCAGCGTACAGCAAAGTTTGGCTACGTCCGCAGGGGATTCGTGCTGTCCGCTCTTTACCCATTCGATGAAAATGTTATAAAATGCGCCTGCCAGATACAGATGGCGATAGCGCTCCAACGACGCACCGCCGTGCGTGGGAAAGGTGAGTGCCATCTGCTTGCTGATCTGCGAGAGGATCAATTCGCCAAGCCCCGCACGGTAGGCGGTGATCGCCAGGTCGTTGTAGGAGCCGAGTTGATCCAGCAGTGCGAAATAGTAATGAAACAGGTCGTCTTGGGACGCGATGCGGGGCAGCTTTTCATGAATGCTCGTGCCCACGTCGTCGATGAATTTGTTTAGAATGTCCTCCTTGGACGTATAATTGCGATAGTAGGCCATACGCGACACGCCCGCCTTGCGGGTCAGGTCCGTGATGGTGATATCGTGAAAGTCGCGCACCTTCATCAATTCGATCAGCGCGGTGACGATACATTCCTTGGCTAATTTGTTAGATTCGTTTCTCGTTCTCATCGTGCAAAATACTCCGATTTGTCACTTTTTTTCTTGAAAAGATTGACATTCAAGCCCTTTAGTGGTAAAATTATAATGTTACGACTGTAACCCGAATATGACCAGTTTAGCACAGACCCACTGTGTTGTCAAGTTTTTTTGAAAAAAGTTTGTTTTTGAAAGGAAATGCCCATGAATCCTTATGTGATCGTAACCGACTCCTCCTGTGATCTGCCTCAGGAGATCGTTGAACAATATGGCCTTGAGGTCGTTCAGCTGGCTGTAACGGTGCAGGGTGAGGAGCCCCGTCCCAATAATGAAATCGATATCAGAGAGTTTTATGCAAAGCTTCGTGACAAAAAGGGTGCCAAGACCTCTGCCGTCAATCCCGCCGCCTTTGCCGCTTGCTTCGAAAAGCACCTGGCGAGGGGTGAGGACGTGCTGTACCTCGGATTTTCCTCGGGTCTTTCGGGCACGTTTAACGCGGGCTTTATTGCCACGCGTGATATGAAGGAGCAGTATCCCGACCGCACCTGTGTGGCCGTGGATACGCTGTGTGCCTCCCTCGGCCAGGGCCTTCTTGTGGTTCTTGCCGCCAGGAAAAAAGAGGAGGGCGCGACCCTTGAAGAGGTACGCGATTACGTGGAGAGCATCAAGCTGAACCTGGTGCACCTGTTTACCGTGGACGATCTGTTCTTCCTCAAGCGCGGCGGTCGCGTCAGCGCCGTCACGGCCGTGGCAGGCTCGGCACTCGGCATCAAGCCGATGATGCACGTGGATAACGACGGACATCTTGTCAAGATCGGCGTCAAGCGCGGCCGTACCGCGTCGCTGGACGATCTGTGTGCCCGTATGCAGGCACTTGCAACGAATCCCGCCGATCAACTTGTCTATATCAGCCACGGTGATTGCGAGAAAGAGGCTCGCTACCTGGCAGACCGTATTACCGCCACCATGGGTGTGAAGCAGCCGATCCTGATCTCTCACGTCGGTCCCGTCATCGGTGCCCATTCGGGCCCCGGCACGATGGCACTCTTCTTCCTCGGAAAGGAGCGATAATTGTGAAGATCAACGGAAAAACCTTTAGTGAAATGTGCGTGTCCGCCGCGAATGCGCTGGACAACAATCAGGAAATGATCAACGCATTGAACGTGTTTCCCGTTCCCGACGGTGACACGGGCATCAATATGAGTCTGACGATGAGCACCGTGCAGGATCTGACCGCTTTTGACGGTACGATCTCGGATTGCGCGATGCGCATTTCCGATAATATTCTGCGCTCCGCGCGCGGCAACTCGGGCGCGATCCTGTCGCTCTTTTTCCGCGGCTTTGCCAAGTCTCTCAAGGGCTTGGAGAGCGCCGATGCAGAGGACTTTGCAAGAGCGTTTGAATTTGGTACGCGCGAGGCGTACAGCGCCGTGATGAATCCCACCGAGGGCACGATCCTCACGGTGATGCGCTCCTGCGCCGAGGAGGCAATCCGCGTGGTACGCGAGCGCCGCTTCGAGGGGGATACCATCGGCCTGTTTGCGTATCTGCTCGGCGTTGCCAACAAGGCACTGGCCGAGACTCCCGAAATGCTCCCCCTTCTCAAAGAGGCAGGCGTGGTGGACGCGGGCGGCAGTGGCTTTGTCACGATGATCTCGGGCATGCTGGCGGCGCTCAACAACCACCCCGTGCTCCGCGAGCGTATGGAGAAAGCGCCCGCCACCAACAACGCGGCCAATTTCTCCGATTTTGACACCTCCGATATCAAGTTCGGCTACTGTACCGAGTGCATCGTGGATAAGGACGAGGCACACGCAGGAGAGGGAACTGCCGCCGATTTCCGCCCCTGGCTTGGCGAGATGGGTGACAGTCTTGTGTTCATTGAAACCGAGACCTTTGTCAAGGTGCACGTGCATACCAACCACCCCGGCAAGGTCATTGAGCAGGCGCTTACTTACGGCTCGCTTTCCATGGTCAAGATCGAGAATATGCGCATTCAGCACAGCAATCTGACCGAAGCACCCGCCAAGGAGGAGGTACCCGCAAAGCCCGCCGAGCCCCCCAAACCCTACGGTTTCGTTTCCGTGGCGGTGGGTGACGGCGTATCCGCACTGTTCCGCGATCTGGGCGTCGATTATATCGTGCCGGGCGGACAGACGATGAATCCGAGCACCGAGGACATTCTGGACGCCGTGGCGGCCGTGAATGCCGAGACGGTCTATATCCTGCCCAACAACAAGAACATCTTTATGGTGTCCGACCGCGCCGCGGAACTCACCACCGACAAAAAGGTGATCGTGATCCCGTCCGCACAGTTCACGCAGGGGCTTTCCGCGATGATGGTGTTCGACGAGAGCGCCACCCCCGAGGAGAATGCCGAGGCAATGATGGCGGCTATGGAGGGCGTGACCACGCTGTCGCTCACGCACGCCGTGCGTGATGCCGAGATCGACGGATTGCACATCAAGGACGGCCAGGTGCTGGGCCTTGTCAACGGCAAGGTGAAGACCGCCACCGCCACCGACTATGATGCCGTGCGCGAACTGCTGGCTATGGTCGAGGGTGAGCCCTCCTTCCTTTCGCTGTATTGCGGTGCCGATGCTGTGGCAGAGGAGACCGCACGCATCGAGGAACTGCTCGGCTCCGCATTTGCGTCAGCAGAACTGATTACGGTAGAGGGCGGTCAACCTCTTTACGACTACGTGATCTCCGTGGAATAATCCGGAAATAGCAAAAGGTGTTGACAAATGCCTGTTTGCGTCTTATAATAGCGATATATCCCTTTAGAAGAGAGCGTGATCCCCATGAAAAATATGAACTTTATCCGCAAACTCCCGATTCCTATGGAGACCAAGGAGCGTTACCCCGTGACCGAGGCGGCTGTCAAGGCCAAGGAGGCCCGTGACGAGGAGATCAAAAAGATCTTCACGGGCGAGTCGGACAAACTGGTGCTTGTGATCGGCCCCTGCTCGGCAGATGCCGAGGCACCCGTGATGGAGTACATCTTCCGCCTTTCCCGCATACAGGAGCAGGTCAAGGATAAACTGGTGCTCGTGCCCCGCGTCTATACCGGTAAGCCCCGTACCACGGGCGACGGCTACAAGGGTATGTTGCATCAGCCCGACCCCAATGCCCGTCCCGACGTTTACGAGGGCATTTTGGCGATCCGCCATCTGCACACCAGAGCCCTGACGGAGACGGGTCTGTCCACTGCGGACGAGATGCTGTATCCCGCCAATTACCGTTACCTCAACGATCTGCTGTCCTACGTGGCGGTGGGTGCGCGCTCCTCGGAAAACCAGGAACACCGCCTTGTTTCCAGCGGCATTGACGTGCCCGTCGGCCTCAAGAATCCCACGGGCGGCGATCTTTCCGTGATGATGAACTCCATCACCGCCGCACAGCACAAGCACTCCTTTATCTACCGCGGCTGGGCCGTGGAGACCGAGGGCAACCCCCTGGCACACGCCATTTTGCGCGGCTATATTAACAAGCACGGACAGTCCCTGCCCAACTACCACTACGAGGATCTGGCAAACCTCGTGGATCTTTATGCAAAAGCAGGCCTTGCCAACCCCGCCGCGATCATCGATACCAACCACGCCAACTCGGGCAAAAAGTATGATGAGCAGCCCCGCATCTGCAAGGAAGTGCTGCACGCTTGCCGCCACAACGAGGGTATCAAACGCCTGGTGAAGGGCTTTATGATCGAGAGTTATCTCGTGGACGGCGCACAGAAGATCAGTGACGGCGTATTCGGTTGTTCCATCACCGACCCCTGTATCGGTTGGGAGAAGACCGAGCGTCTGATCCTGGATATCGCAGACCTGATCTGACCTGACCCCATTATTTTCCCTTGACAAATTTTCCGCATAGTGATATGATAAACTCTGTCACATATCATCGAAAAAAGGAGAGTTACCATGGGAAAAGCAGATAAAGACGCACTTGCGGCGAAAATTGCCGCGGGCGAGAAAAAGGAAAGAAAGGAAAAAATGAAGCAGATGAAAAAGGAACTCAAAAAGAAGAAGGACGGTTTCTTCGCCGACTTCAAGAAGTTCATCACGCGCGGCAACGTCCTTGACATGGCCGTCGGTGTTATTGTGGGCGGTGCCTTTACGGCCATCATCAACGCACTCAGTAACAACATTCTCAAGCCGCTGATCAACTACCTGCTGGCGCTGATCCTCGGTAAGGATTCGCTCAGCGAGGTCTACACCTTCCTGCAGACCGCATACCTGGAGGACGGCACGGTTGATCTTGCCAACTCCATTTACATCGATTGGGGCGCATTCATCAACGCCGTGATCAACTTCCTGCTGATCGCCTTCACGCTTTTTGTGATCGTGCGTACGATCAACAACGTCCGCTGTCGTCTTGACGCCAAGGAGATCGCCGCCGCCGCAGAGAAGGCAAAGGCCGAGGAAGAGAAGAAGAAGGCAGAAGAGGCCGAGAAGGCCGCCGCTGCCGCTGCTGCCGCCGCCAAGGAACAGGCCATTCGCGACCAGTTCTACGCCAACGTGGCTCGCCAGACCGAACTGCTTGAGCAGATCGCAAAGAACAAGTAAAACCGTACCGCCGTC
>JAZSGQ010000078.1:0-16644 GCA_045532805.1 Eubacteriales bacterium | reverse complement strand
AGCAAAACCGCTTTACCCGTGCGAGCTCGCGAACTCCGAGATCCGAGCAAAATAAAAAAAGCCCCCGAACGGGGGCTTTTTTGCATGATCAATAATTCTCTGCGCGAACCTCAAAGTAGCTCTTGGGGTGGACGCAAACGGGGCAGACCTCGGGGGCCTTCTTGCCCATCACAAGGTGGCCGCAGTTGCGGCATTCCCACATGGTCTCCTCGCTCTTTTCAAAGACCTTCTGCATCTCCACGTTGGCAAGCAGGGCGCGGTAGCGCTCCTCGTGTGCCTTCTCGATGGCGGCAACGGCGCGGAACTTGGCGGCGATGTCGTGGAAGCCCTCGGCATCTGCCTCGTCGGCAAAGGTGGCGTACATATCCGTCCACTCGTAGTTCTCGCCCGCAGCGGCAGCGGCGAGGTTCTGGGCGGTATTGCCAAGTTCGCCCAGGAGCTTGAACCACATCTTGGCGTGCTCCTTCTCGTTATCGGCGGTCTTGGTGAAGAGTGCGGAGATCTGCTCATAGCCCTCCTTCTTTGCAACGCTTGCAAAGTAGGTGTACTTGTTGCGTGCCTGGCTTTCGCCCGCGAACGCGGTCATCAGATTTTGCTCGGTCTTGGTACCCTTGAGATTCATAAGAAACCCTCCAAAAAATTTAAGTTGATTCCCGGCAGGTGGGGCAAACGGTGCGCAGGACCAGGTCATAGGAACTGATCTCCACGCCCGATTTTTTGGTAAATTCGGCGGCGAGATCACCCAGATGAACGTCCAACACCCGTCCGCACGAGGTGCAAAACGCGTGCTCGTGCTGGCAGACGGTCTTATCGTAAAAATCGGGGCCGTCTGTGGTATGAATATGCAGGACAAGACCTGCTTTTTCCAGTGCGTGCAGATTGTTATAAACGGTGGCCAGCACCATACCGGGATAGCGAAGCCGTGCACGGGCAAAAATTTCCTCGGCAGGCAAATGTCCTTCGGATTCCTGCAGAACCTGCAGGATCGCGGCTCGTTTCTCGGTCATAGACGCCTCCTTGTTGGCGACTTACTTGAAATAGCGATCCAGGAAGCCCGCAAAAGCACGGCCGTGTCTTGCTTCATCCTTGGCCATTTCGTGTACGGTGTCGTGAATGGCGTCGAGGTTGAGCTTCTTGGCGAGTTTTGCCAGTTCGAACTTGCCCTCGCAAGCGCCGTTCTCGGCGGCAACGCGCAGTTCAAGGTTCTGCTTGGTGCTGTTGGTAACGACGTCACCCAGCAGTTCTGCGAACTTGGCGGCGTGCTCTGCCTCCTCGTGAGCGGCCTTCTCCCAGTACATACCGATCTCGGGGTAGCCCTCGCGGAATGCAACGCGAGCCATAGCAAGGTACATGCCGACCTCGGTGCATTCGCCGCTGAAGTTGGCCTTCAGACCCTCGATGATCTCCATGGGAACACCGTCTTCCTTGGCCACACCGACCACGTGCTCGGTGGCCCACTCGGCATTGTTCTCTACGACCTCAACGAACTTCTCGCCGGGCACTTTGCAAACAGGGCACTTGTCAGGGCGTACGTCGGACTCAACGATTTCTCCGCAAACGGTGCATCTCCACTTTTTCATATTCAAAATCTCCTTTTCAGATGTGTATTTGTTGTTCGCTTTTTAGAACGATTCTATTTTAACACGCTTTTTTCAGTTTGTCAATAGGTTTTTCAAAAAAATTAGAATAATTCTAAAAATATTGTTGAGAGACGCCCGCCGCTCGTGCGCCGTGCTATTTCAGTGTGTCGGGGAGAGCGTCGTATAGTTCGCGCGGCAGGTAGAGATCGGCGGGCAGATCGTGATAGGCAAACCAGTCGTCGTTGTGGTCGCCGACGGCACGCCGCCAGAGCACATAGGAATCGTCGGGCGCTTCGGGCGCGATCAGAATGGGGCGGTAGCGCGCGATATAGTCGGCAAGCAACACGGTATAATCGGAATAGTAGCAATCCGATTCGTACAGATGCAGGAAATCCTCGCCGAATATGGCATAAAATTCATTTTGCGTGAGATTGACGATATTTCGATCGGGGAAGAGTTCCTTCAGCGTGTCCGTGTTCTCTATGATCGCGTCAAAGTGTTCGGCCACGGCGGGGCGCAGATATAAGCCGTCCAGATCGCCGTACGCTTCATTCTTATAATAGATAAGGTGCTCGGTGCTCGCAAGTTTTCGTGCGCCGTGTACGGCGCGGTAGCCGACGGCGGGTGAAAACAGGAGTACAAGGAGCAACCAAAGCGCCATCGTGCGGCGGCGCGGCAGGTGACGGGTGATGCCGGACAGCAGGATTCCCAGCGGCACGAGACAAGGGAACGCCCCCCAGTACCAGTGGCGCTGACAGGGGACGGGGTAGTATTGATGCCAGGAGGAGAGTGAGAGCAGGCCGAGAAGGAGCAGGGCGCGCGCGTCCTTTTGACGGCGGTGGAGCAGATGCCACGCCGCCGCAAGGGTAAAGACAAGCGCCGCGAGGGGGAGGAAAAGCCAGGGGAGGTTGTACGGGGCGAGTGCATCGGTGAGCGGAGAGAGAAACAGGCAAGTGAAGATGCGACCTACCGTGCCCAAAAAGCCGCCGCCAAGGAGTGCGGGGTCCACGGCGTTTTGCACCATACCCTCGATGGACTGGTGGTAAAAGTCGTCCAGTGCCCCAAGGAAGGTGAGCGGAAGGAGGAACGTGGCAAGGCCGACCGCAACGCCGAGAGTATACGCGAGCAGATGGCGCGGTCGTTCTTTCCCTTGGCACAGACAAAGAACGTAATACAAAAGGCAGGCGAGCAACGCCATGATGCCAACGGGTTGTCGGCACCAGAAGGTGAGCGCGGTGCAAAGCCCACCCCATGCGTGTAGGTGCGCGGCATCGCGCTCCACGGCCGAGAGTAGCACGTAGGTGGTGAACAGGAGGAAAAACAGGGAAAATACGCTTGCCCAGGGGGTGAAATCCCAGAAATAAAAGGGCGCGAGGAATAGCGAGATCACGCAAAGGGTGAGGGATAACGGACGGGAAAGGTAACGGCGGCAAAGCAGATAAAACAGGGAAAAGGACGCGGCATAAAAGAGTGCGCTGACAAATAGAATGGAAAGAACGCGGCGGCCGAAGAGCAAAAGTCCCAGCGCGTGCAAAAGAGCCGTGAGTGCGCCGTATTTGGTAAAGGTGTCGCGGAACAAGATCTTGCCGTTCAGCACGTCCAGTGCCGTGCGGTACACAAGCCCCGTGTGGTGCGTTTCAAAATGAATGCAGGAGAAGGCAAACACGAAAAGGGCGGACACAAGGAAGATCGCCGCCCCGTATATAAAATCTCGCCAAGGGTTGTGTTCTTGCATAAGCCCCACGCTCCAATCGCCCCGTGATACTTGACGGCGGCGCAAAAAACTATTATAATAAGAGGGAAAGAGTGAAAAAGGAGAACTGCCATGACCGAACTGCTTTCCCCTGCGGGTAATTTTGAAAAGTTGCGCGCCGCACTGCGCTTTGGTGCAGACGCCGTATATCTTGCAGGACGCGCGTTCGGTATGCGCTCGGCCGCAGACAATTTCACCGATGAGGAACTGGACGCCGCCATTACGTACGTGCACGAGCGCGGCAAAAAGGTGTACCTCACGGTGAACACCATGCCGCACGGATATGAGTATGAAAATTTGCGGCGTTTTCTGTCTAACTTGCGCGATAACCCCCCTGACGGTATCATTTTGACCGACCTTGGCGTGTTTGCCACGGTGCGCGAGTTGTTGCCGCAGGTGGCGGTGCACGTCTCCACGCAGTCCAGTATCGTCAGTCCCGCGGCGGCACGCGCCTGGGCAGATCTTGGCGCCGAGCGTCTGGTGTTGGCACGCGAACTCTCGCTTGACGAGGTGCGCGCGATCCGCGAGGCACTGCCCGCGCACGTCAGTCTGGAGGCGTTCGTGCACGGCTCTATGTGCGTGTCTTACAGTGGACGGTGTATGCTTTCCAACCAGTTTACGGGGCGCGATGCCAATCGCGGTGCGTGTGCACAGCCCTGCCGTTGGAACTATACCGTAGTCGAGGAAAAGCGCCCCGATGAGGCGTTGCCCGTCCTTGAGAACGAGAACGGTACTTTTATTATGTCCTCCAAGGATATGTGTATGCTTCGGCACGTGCCCGAGTTGATCCGCGCGGGCGTGGAGTCCTTCAAGATCGAGGGGCGTATGAAGAGTGCGTACTATACCGCAGTAGTCACCAATGCCTACCGTATGGTGATCGACGCGTATTTGCGCGACCCCGAGCACTTCGTGTTCGATGAGGCGATCTACCGTGAGGTGGAGAGTGTGTCGCACCGTGAGTATGCCACGGGATTTTGGTTTGACGATCCCAAAAAAGAGCCGCAACTGTGCACCGAGAACGGATATATCCGTGAAAAAGCGTATTTTGCCACGGTGGTGGCGCGCGGCGGTGCGCCCGACGGGATCGAGGAGGAAAACGGGCGCGGCGTGATCTGCCGCTTGCGGCAACGCAACAAACTCTGTCTTGGCGATGCCGCAGAGTTGCTGACCCCCTCGCGTGTGGGTATCCCCGTACCCATCACGGAACTGTACGATGAGAACGGCACGCCCATCGAGTCCGCGCCGCACCCCTTGATGGAGTTTTACACAAGACTGCCGCACGTGGCGGACGTGGGGGACATTCTGCGCGCGGGAGAAACGGAAAAGGACGGATAACGGTATGAGAAATGAGCAATTAGCGGACATTCTGCGCCCCGATTCCTTTGATGGGATCGTAGGACAAAGCCACCTGTTCGGACCGCGCGGTGCCGTGCGGCGTATGGTGGAAAGCGGCCGCGTGACCAATATGATCTTTTTCGGCCCTCCCGGTACGGGTAAGACCACGGCCGCTGCGGTGATCGCCGCGCGCTCGGGCATGGAGTTCAGACGCCTGAACTGCACCTCGGCCTCGCTTGCCGACGTCAAGCAGGTGCTGGCGGAGACCTCCAATATTTTCGGTTCGGGCGGTATTCTCCTGTATTTGGACGAGTTGCAGTATTTCAATCGCAAGCAACAGCAGAGTCTCCTGGAATACATGGAGGACGGGCGCATCACGTTGATCGCCTCTACCACGGAGAATCCGCATTTCTACATTTACAATGCTATTATTTCCCGTTCTTCGCTGTTTGAATTCAAGCCCGTGAAGCCGCAGGAGATGGTGAGCGCGCTCGCAAGAGCCCTCGCGCATCTGAACGCGGAGCACGGCACGGCGATCACCGCCGACGACGAGATGCTCGCCTATATCGCAAGTCAGGTGCGCGGCGACGTGCGTCGCGGTATCGTGTTGCTCGAAAATGCCTATTTTGCGACGGGTGAGGAGGGAATTACCCCCAGAACGGGTGCGATTACCAAGGAAAACGTGCAGAGTTTCCACGTGGGCGTGGGCAATTTTGACGATGATACGCACTACGACCTGCTTTCCTGTCTGCAAAAGTCGATCCGCGGCTCGGATCCCGATGCCACGGCGTTTTACGTGGCAAAACTGGTGGCCGCGGGAGAACTCATTTCGCTTTGTCGCCGTTTGCAGGTGATCGCAAGCGAGGACGTGGGGCTGGCCTATCCGCAGGCCGCCGCAATCGTACGCGCTTGCTGTGAATCGGCCAAGGAACTGGGATTCCCCGAGGGGCGCATTCCGCTCATTCACGCGGCGATCCTGCTTGCCACGGCGCCCAAATCCAACTCGGCGTATCTGGCGCTTGACGCCGCCATGACCGACGTGGAGGCGGGGCGCGGCAATCAGGTACCGCTCCATTTGCAATCTCCGCTCTTCAAGGGGTACCGTTATCCCCACGAATTTACGCACCATTACGTGCATCAGCAATATTTGCCCGACGATCTGCGCGGGCGGACGTATTATCAGCCGGGAGAGAACAAAACCGAACAAGCGGCCAAGGGCTTTGCCGAGATGATCCGTCGTGAGGGAGGCAAACCCAAGGCCTGATCGCACCCTGTGGGTGCAGTTGGGAGGTCTTGGTGATCAACGTACTGCTTTCTGCCTTGTTTGGCGTGTTGGAGGGTGTGAGCGAGTGGCTCCCCATTTCCTCTACGGGACATCTCATTTTGTTGCGGCGCTTCGTGCGCTTTCCCGTGCGGGACGAGTTTTTTGAACTGTTCCAGGTCGTGATCCAACTCGGCGCTATTTTGGCCGTGGCGGTGCTGTTTTTTGACAAGTTGAATCCCTTTTCACGGCGCAAGTCACGCGCCGAGCGCGCCGCAACGTGGCGCTTGTGGTATCTGGTGTTGCTTGCCGCACTCCCCTCGGCTGTACTTGGTTTTTTGTTTGACGATTGGCTTGACGCGCATCTGTATCGCCCCACGGTGGTGGCGGGGACGCTGATCCTTTACGGAGTGCTCTTTATCGTCATCGAAAAAACGCGAAAATCCGCACCGTTTATGGGGCAAACGGAACAGATCACGCCCAAAACGGCGTTGCTCGTGGGAGGTTTTCAGGTACTTTCTCTCGTGCCGGGTACCTCGCGCTCGGGTGCGACGGTGCTCGGCGGGATCCTCGCGGGCCTTGCCCGCACGGTGGCGGCGGAGTTCTCCTTTTTTCTGGGACTCCCCACCATGCTCGGCGCCACCGTGCTCAAAACGGGAAAGTTTTGTCTTGAGGGACATACACTCTCGGGCGAGGAGTGGCTGATGCTGGCCGTCGGCACGCTGACGGCGTTCCTGGTTTCGCTCGCCGTGATCCGCGCCCTGCTCGATTTCGTGCGGCGGCATACGTTTGCCGCGTTTGGCGTGTATCGCATTCTGCTGGGTGCGGCGGTGCTTGCCACCCTTTTTATCAATTAAAAAAGGATATCGGATATGGAAAAATTAAGGATCGCCTATCCCGTGATCGTGGAGGGAAAATATGACCGTTTGCGGCTCTTGTCCGTGATGGAGGGTCAGATCCTCACCACCGACGGGTTTGGTATTTTCAAGCAAAAAGAAAAGCTGGCGCTCATTCGCGCACTGGCGGCGAAGTCGCCGCTGATCGTGCTCACCGACTCGGACGGTGCAGGGCAGCTCATTCGCGCGCACATCGGCTCTGCCGTACCGCGTGAACGGCTCATTCCCCTTTACGTGCCGCAGATCAGGGGCAAGGAAAAGCGCAAGGCTGAGCCCTCGGCCGCAGGCTTCCTTGGCGTGGAGGGACAGGAGCGCACCCTGCTTTACGAGCTGCTTGCCCCCTTTGCCGCTGAAGAATTGCCGCCGCGCGAGCCCATCACCAAGGCGAATTTTTATGAGGACGGCCTCACGGGACATGAAAACAGCGCGGCGCGCCGCGACGCGCTTGCCGATCTTTTTGCACTCCCCCACGGCATGACGCCCAACGCGCTGCTCGCGGCTCTCTCGGTGATCGCCACCAAGGAGGAATATCGGTGCGCCGTAGCAAGACTATGAAAATATGATGCCTTTAGCATCTCCCAAGATCTATATTCACGACATAAAAAGCTCCGCCGTGGTCATTTTCGACCGACCACGGCGGAGCTTTTTTTGTCTTTTTTCGACTTTCTTTGTCGAATAAACTCGGTCTTTCGGGGATCCTGTCTACCCTTGTCGTATGCAATATTGACAAGAAAATTGCGATACATTATAATGAATCATGGCAATATTAACCAAAAGGAGGTGGAATCAATAAAGAAAGGCCGTACGCGAGGATAACACACACAGAAAGGAGAATTTTATATGAAAAAGGTAGTACAAACATTTGGATATAAGGCGCTGGCCTTACTGCTCGCCATGCTGACGGTAATGATGGCATTGCCTCTGGCGGTATTTGCGGATATGATCGAATATCCCGGTACAGCGGAGATCGCGCCCGAGAGCGCGAGCACTTCGCGTGAACCCATAGAACTTGTGGAGCTGCGGGAAGAAAACGTCAAGCACTTTATGTTAGAGGACGGAACGGTAACTGCCGCGCTGTATGATAAAGCCGTGCACTATTTGGACGAGAACGGTGCTTGGCAGGATATAGATAATGCACTGCACGAGGACGGCAGTGCGTACGGCACGAGCGATGCGCGTGTGAAATTCGTCAAGAAAACGACGGGCAACGGCGTGCTGTTCACACTGCACGAGCAGAATCGCAAGATCACTTGGGGTCTTGACGGTGCGAAAAAACGGGTCTTTGGTGAGGTGACCAACACCGAAACCGAGCACGGCGAGGACGCCACCGCCCTGCAAAAGATGATGACGCTGGATCACCTCACGTCCACGATCCTGTACCCTGATATTCTGGACGGGGTGGATCTGGAGTACGTGGTGGTGTCGGGTGATATTAAGGAATACATCATCGTCAAAGAGCGAAGCGACAGCTATGCCTATACGTTTACCGTAAAGCTGAACGGTCTTGTGGCCGAGCTTGCCGACACGGGCGAGGTCCGCCTTTCCGATGACAAAACGGGCGAGCTTGTTTACGTGATCCCGCGCGGCTATATGCTGGACGGCGCAGGTGCTGTGTCCCATGCTGTGAGCTATACGCTCACGGACCACGAAAACGGGAGCTATTCTCTTACCGTTACGGCAGATGCCGCCTGGATCAATGCCGAGGAGCGCGTGCTCCCCGTGCGCATTGACCCGACGGTGACAAGGGGAACGGATGAGCTTGACGTGATCGACGTTAAGATCAACGCAATGTATCCCACGCGAAGCTACGGTGCAGATGAATACATCGGTGTCGGTAAAAACGCCAAGATGTACTGGAAGATCCCCGAACTGCCCACGTTACCGCAGGATGCCTATATTTCCAAAGCGACGTTCCGCGTAAACGCGGAGCTCATCACGCTCGCGAGCGGTCAAACCTCTTACGAGGTGGCTCTACACGACGTACTGACAGATTGGGACAGCACACTTTGTTGGAATGACACCGTAAGTGCCACCCCGTCGGGACAGGCGGCCTCGGCGTATACCGATACGCATCAATTCTCGTCGATCGGCACACACACCTATACTGTAACGCCTATCGTGAAAAAGTGGTATAACGGTGAGAATTACGGCCTTTGTCTTTCTCCTATATGGGATGATGTAACGCAAGAGTATCGGGCGGGGGCTGTCACCTTTACGAGCAGCGAGGGTGTGAATGAATCCGAGCGCCCACTTTTGACCATTGTATATCAGGCAATGAACGGCCTGGAGGACTATTGGTCGTATGCGACGCAGGACGTAGGGTTTGCGGGTAGTGGTGCGGTCAATTACGCCTCGGGCGGCCTGACCTTTGCCGTTCCTACGCTTACTACGATGGACGCGCTCTTCGGCTTCACGCCCACGCTGTATTATAACAGCGACGTAGCGGGGCAGTACGCAACCAAGGAGAATACGGTCAGCGCATTGACGGAATCTCACGCGCCGCTCGGCTTCCACTGGAATATGTGGGAATCCTTGATCGATAAAGGGGACTACTATGAGTGGGTAGACGGCGACGGCACGGTGCACGCCTTCTTCCCCGGCGAGGACGATTGTTACTATGATAGAGACGGTTTGTTGCTCAAGTTAAACGTCTTAGGTGCTGTGACGATCACGGACAGCAATCGCACGGTTCGTAGTTTTTCCCAGTTTTCCGGAGGACGCTGCCACTTGCAATCGGTTCAAGACTCTGTGGGGAACGCAATACTTTTCTCGCACAGTTCCGAGTCCGGTGTGACGCACATACAGTTGCAGCCCAAGGGCTCTGATCCCTTCACACAATTGTCGATATACTACAACAGCGCGGAAAAGCCGTATCTGGTGCTCAATCCCCATTCGGGCGAGGCAGTGATCCTGCGCTATTCCGAGAGCCCCACGGCCACGAGTTTTACACACGCGACGTCGGGTTATCTGCGTCAGGTCGTGCGTGCGCACGGCTCCACGAACGTGACCGACTGGCAGACGTTTTATCAGAGCAACACCAACACGAGCAGTACGCTCACGGTTGATGCGATTGCAGATTACGTATACGATACCGCGGGGCGAATCACAAGCGTAACCAACAATCTTTCGCAATATCGCCTTGCCTACACGTACGATACACAGGGCAGAGTCTTGACGGTCACGGAATATGCGGATGCCACTCTTGCCACCGTGGGACAAAAGATTGGCCTCACGTACGGGACCTCCCACACTGTGGTGCGCACAAGCGGCACAAACGATGCGTACGGCGGCTCGGACGATCTGCTCACCACACACGTGTATGATGAGCACGGCCGCGTGGTGACCTCCTACACGACCAATCTCACGCAAACTAAGTTTTACGGGGCAAGTCACGCACAGTACGAAAACGAGGCGGGATATGCCAAGCACAACATCAAAACGCAGAGCGTCACGAGCCAGTCGGCGTCCAACTATTTGCTCAACGGCGATTTTGAAACGGGCGCGGGACTTTCTCGCTGGACGACCTCGGGCAGCGTTGTAGCGGATACCTCAATCAAGCACAGCGGAGAATACAGCGCAAAACTCTGGAGTCCCGACGGAATTTCCACTCCCTCTATTGCGCAAAACGTAATACTGGACGGGGGTAGTTATACCCTTTCCTTCTTCCTGTATTCCTTTGCGGTGGAGGGCTTAATCGTTACGGCACAGCTCTTGTATGCCGACGGAACGTTGAAGCAGGAGTCTGTTGTTGCCTCTAATGAGTATTTCGGCTCGGGCGGCTTTTCCGTCGCCTCCTTCGCCTTCAGTTTTTCGTCTACTGAGCCGCAGGAATTCATTATCTCCTTGAATGCTCAAATGTCCTCCGCCGACACCCCCGTTTGGATCGACAGCGTGATGCTTGCGAAAACCACGGGCGTGGCGGAAACGGATATCGTAGAGCTTGGCCATTTTGAGTCGAGCTCCCCAACGCTTTCACCAAGTAGCGCCTGGCAGCCGCTGATGTCGACGAACTTCAGCGTGGTCGACAGCGAAAATGAATTGTTTGACAACGTCGCACGTATCGGTACGCCAACAACGACCTCCTCTATCTCGCAGGATATCTACGTGGCGCCGCAAGCCATTCTTAACGAATACAATGGCGAAACTTTTTACACGCGCGAGCCCGAGCTACTAACGCTGTCGGGTTGGGCCAAGGGCACGGAGCAGGCCTGGGACGAGAGTGCATTGTTTGCCCTGCAGCTCAGCGTGGAATACAGTGACGAGGATGCGCCCATACAATATATGCGGCTCGATTTTGATAAGGGAATCAAGGAGTGGCAGTTGACGAGCGGCACGTTGGTCACCAATCCCTCGTGGGGTCTGGTGGAGCGCATCACCGTCACGGCGTATTATACGGGTCACCCGGGTGTGGGATATTTTGACAATATCTGCGTCACGCGCAACAGCGAATCGGTGCAGCTTTACGCCTATAATGGTGATGGATATCTCGCCACGTCTCAAAGCGGCAAACAGGGCGCTTCCTACACATATAACACTGAAACCGATCTTCTCACGCAAATTCAATATTCCAGCGGCGACTATGTTACGTATGCATACAATGCGTTCCGCCAGGTGACGGATGAGGTATATGGGCACAGCGACGCAAACGGCCAAAACAGCATCCTCTACCGTTACGGATATGAATACCATGAGTACGGCATGGTGGTGACCACGTATTTGTGGAACGGTGACAAGACACAAAAAATGGTCACCACGGCCGCCTATGAGGTGAGCCCCACCTCTCCTATGATCGGCACGCTTTGCTCCGTCACAGACGAGCTCGGCAATGCCACCTGGTATTTTTACGATCAGACAAACGGGCGGCTGATGGCCACGCTGGACGCCGAGGAAAACTGTATCAGCTATGAATATGACGGTATTGGCAATCTGATCGGGGTATATGAGGCAACGTACCATTCCGCGAGCAACGCATATACGCCCGAGGAGAATCCCGCCGTCACGTATACGTACGATCCCGTGACGAAGCGCCTTTCGGGCATCACAACGGCCTCCTCTCACTATACCTTTACCTATGACGTATTCGGCAACGTAGAGGACGTGGGTGTCGGTACGGGAGATGCAAATGCGGCAATCGTTTCCTATGACTACAACGACCGCAACGGCAAGCTGAAAACCATAACCTATGCAAACGGTTGGAACGCAATCTATACGTACGATACGCTTGACAGAGTGTCCTCCATTGTATATAATGGAACTGTATCGAGCGTTACTGCCTCAACCAGAGTGTATCACTACGCCTACTATTACAAATACGACGCTGCAGGCCGACTGTACAGCGTAACGGATCCGATACAAGGCACCACCACGGTGTACCGCTACGACCATGCAGGGAACGTAACGGGAACGTACACGTATGATACGGATGATGACATCATTCAAAACGGAGCACTCTTCTACTACGATAGGGCTGGCCGCTTGGACGATGTGTATTATACCTTTGATTATAACCACAACGTAGGTGTTTTCTACGAACAAATACATTACGATTATACCTATTCTCAAAGCACGGGGTATCTCAGTCGTTTGAAGGTCTCCAACGAAGCCATTAGCGATACGGATATCCTTCGCATGGAACTCTCTATATCTCCGACGTACGATGCGCTCGGACGGCAAACGGGGCGTCATACTGAGGGCTTATCGGGCTTCTACGACGAGAATATGACGGAGATATTCGATCGTACAGAGAGTTACACGTATGCAACGACCTCAAATGGACAACAATCCCATAGGATCGCACAGTATACCTCGTCCATAGGCACAAGCACGCAAACCTATCGTTATACCTATGATGATAACGGCAATATCACGTGCATCAGGGACGCAAACGATGCGATTCTGTATCGGTACGAGTATGATGCCTTGGGGCAACTTGTGCGCGAGGATAATGCGCCCTTGGGTAAAACGTACCGATATTACTACCGTGACGGAGGAAACCTTTACAGCTGCCGGGAATATCCCTATACGACGGCCGCTACCCCGTCCTCGTCTACGGATGTAAGAAATTTCAATTATAACTATACAGCAGGTTGGGGCGATCTGTTGTCGTTTTGGACGCGCAATGGCACCGGCGGTAATATCTACTACGATATGATCGGCAATCCCGTCCAAATCGCTACAGGCGGTAGCAGTGGCTATCACCTTTCCTGGCAGGGACGTAATCTAATCTCCTATGTGGGATACGGCGAGAACACGCTATCCATGTCCTTTACTTACAATGCCGATGGGATCCGCACAAGTAAGACCGTGAACGGCGTGGAGCACAGCTATATCCTGAACGGCTCGCAGATCGTAGCGGAGCAATGGGGCAACTATCTGCTTCTGTATCTCTACGACGAGAGTGGCGCGCCTGTGGGGCTCGCCTATCGCACGAAAAACTATGACGAGGGAGAATATGATTACTTCTTCTTTGACAAGAACATTTTCGGCGATATCACCGCGATCTATAACGAGCAGGGTGAGTGCATCGGTACTTACGACTACGACGCTTGGGGGCAGATATTCTCTTATGTTGTTGCGGGCAACACCATGCTGGAAAATCTGATCCTGACCACTTATAACCCCTTCCGCTACCGTGGGTATTACTACGATCAGGAAACGGGACTATACTATCTCCAAAGCAGATACTACAACCCCGAATGGGGTAGGTTTATCAGTGCGGACAAAGTTATTTCCGATGTTGGTGGAAATATTCTTGGATACAATTTATTCTCATACTGTAGAAACAATCCCGTCGCCATGTCCGATTTTAGTGGAATGTGGCCTTCACCGTCTGTGATAACAAACATATGGGAAACATGGACAGAAAAAAGTTTTTTGTTTAATTTGGGGAAGATAGTTATTCAAAACACAAGTGCTAGCGCTGGGGTTTCTATCGGTGCTGGAGGGGCAGTGAAATTAGGACCAGTAGAAACCTCTGCAGTTGCAAGAATGGATATCGTTGGAGTTTCTTTAGATGGCAAAAACGGCTTCAAAATGGGACACTTTGGAAAATCGGCGTTTTCTGCAGGTATTGCTCTGCCTTGGGCAGAAGATTCGGTTTTTCAAATCGGTTCCGGCACGGACACATATGAATCATTTGACGGAACCATACGAGAAGTTTCAGAGCAGACCAACGATTTTTCTATTTCATACGGAAAGGAAGCGGCTATCTTCTTTGGTTATCATTATGATGTTACATTCTCATTGTCCGGAGCGATAGCGGATTTTAAAAAATTTCTACGAGAATGGTAAAAGGAGGGGAAATTTCTTGGGTTCGTTTATACGTCGTGCTGCAAAGTGGCTGTGCCTACACCATCATCTTGGAACAGTAATCATTTCAGTGGGTATCGTCATATGTGCTATCGTTTTTTATCTCCATAATGGTGCAGACCAATGGAAAATTTCTTTTCCTGTATTTTCCTTTTCTAACTTTATCATTTCGGGCGATTTTCTTTGGAGGAGTGTTCGTGGATACTCGCCAAAACCACTTGTGGATCGATTAAGATCCAGTCTGGATAGACAAGATAGATTGTCAGAATATAGTGAAATATGTGGAAGAAGAGCAGTTATCGCATTATTCATCGGAATGATTGAATTACTGATAGGAATTTTTTTGTGTTGTAACAACTCGTAACCAATCGTAACACTTACGGCGCGCAGAAGTTAGAAAAACAAACCAAAAGCCGACGGGATCCGCACAAGTAAGACCGTGAACGGTGTAGCGCATAATTATATCCTGAACGGCTCGCAGGTCGTAGCGGAGCAATGGGGCAACAATCTGCTACTTTATCTCTACGACGAGAACGGCGCGCCTATCGGGCTTGGCTACCGTACGACCGAATATGCCGAGGGAGAATACGATTACTTCTTCTTCGACAAGAACATCTTTGGGGACGTTACCGCGATCTATAACGAGCAGGGTGAGTGCATCGGTACTTATACCTACGATGCGTGGGGACAAGCGGTTGTGACGCAAGTCACAGGCAATACCGCCCTTGAAACGCTGATCCTGACCACCTATAACCCCTTCCGCTACCGTGGGTATTACTACGATCAGGAAACAGGGCTATACTATCTCCAAAGCAGATACTACAACCCCGAGTGGGGTAGGTTTATCAGCCCCGATCACACGGACGTACTGACCGCCACCCCGATGGCACTCACCGACAAGAATCTGTACGCCTACTGTGACAATAACCCCATTACGCGCGCCGATGGCGACGGGGAGTTTTGGCATATTATTATTGGTGCGGCAGTGGGTGTTGCCACGCAGTATATCTCCGATGTTGTTACAAACGTGATGTCTGGAGAAAAGGGTTGGGATGCCTTGAAAATCCAGTCTACTTGGGCAGATTATGCCGGGGCGGCTTTAAGCGGCGCCTTGGCGGCCTCCGGCGCAGGAGTTGCTGTGTCGGCTTTAGCCAATGCTGCTATTGATGGAATGGTGTACGTAGTTAATAATGGCATTTCGGGGACGGAAATAGATGCTTCAAAGCTAATTGCCACTATGGTCGTCGGCGCTGTTACTTCGGGAAAGGGAATTGATGGAAAGAATCTTAGAGGGATCTATAAACACTCTAAGCAAGCGCTCGCTACCGCCGTATCTCCAAAGAAAATAGCTATGTATACATCCAAAATAACCCAAGTTAATAAAGAAGTTGCTCGAAAAATTGGCTCTTCTTTAATTGAAGGCGCAATTTCCGGTGGTATTTCCTACTTGAATGAACGATGTAGAACTTTATATCGGTGGTGAAGGCAATGAATGCATTTCAAAAAACTAATGTTTTGCACAAAACATGGGGATGGATTTCCTTGGGAACAAACGTGTGCATTTCGGGGGTTGTGTTATTTATTGAAAGCCATCAGATTACCTATTTGATCATAGGAGCACTACTGTTATTCGCGACTTTGGTTTATGGATGCATAAAGATATCTCTCGATATAGTAATAGAAGATTTGTCCAATACATCGGTGGTTATTTTGTATGTGTGTGTCTTCATTCTATCCTGCATTCTTGCATATAGACTATACAGCGATTTGTGTTTTCGATTCACGTTGCCTTTGTTTGTTGCATTGCTGATAGAATGTGTAATCGCTGTTTTGATACCGCTAAGATATAAGATCAGAAATGTGGCCAAACAGTTGTTTCAAAAGCGCCCAAAATAACCTTTAAGGCCTCCCCGCGCGCCGACGGCGCGCGGGGGAGGGCAAACAAGCCTACGCCGACGGCATTCGTACAAGCAAGACCGCGAACGGTGCCAAGCACAACTATATTCTGGACGGCTCGCAGATCGTAGCGGAGCAATGGGGCAACAACCTGCTTATCTATCTCTATGATGAGAACGGTGCACCCATAGGGCTCGGCTATCGCAATGATACGTATGCCGAGGGAGAATACGATTACTTCTTCTTCGACAAAAATATCTTTGGCGATATCACCGCGATCTATAACGAGCAGGGTGTGCAGATCGGGCGATATATATACGATGCCTGGGGCGCTTGTACGGTAATGAGCTCGGCGGCGCCCACCGAATTGGAAAAAGAGCTTGTCAGGACATACAATCCCTTCCGTTACCGTGGGTATTACTACGATGTCGAAAGCCAACTGTATTACCTGCAAAGCCGTTATTACGATCCTGTGCTTTGTCGGTTTATCAGTCCCGATCATACCGACGTGCTGACCGCCACCCCGATGGCGCTCACAGACAAAAACCTGTACGCCTACTGTGACAATAACCCCGTCATGCGCGCCGACGGCGACGGGGAGTTTTGGCATATTCT